>JAFOWI010000033.1 GCA_017425985.1 Bacteroidaceae bacterium
GAAGGCACTTTGCAGCCTTTCGGTAGCTTGCTTAAATCGAGCAAACTGCTCACGCGTAAACATGTCGAACGCAGCATCATCGCTTCCGGCAAAGTGGGTGAACACCGAGCTGATTTTAAGGAACGACTGTCGGCCGAGTTTGTCGATAAGCGCAGCTACATCCGCTTCGGGCGAAAAGCCAAGACGGCTCATCCCCGTGTCGAACTTCACGTGAATCGGAAAATCCGCCACTCCGGCACTCTGCGCACTGCGCAAAAAGGCTTCGAGCAATTCGAAACTATATATTTCAGGCTCCAAACGGTGTTGGAACATCAGCGAAAAGGCTGCCGGCTCGGGATTCATCACCATGATGGGCGCCGTTATCCCTGCCATGCGCAGCGCCACTCCTTCGTCGGCTACGGCTACGGCAAGATAGTTGGCTCCGTTATCGCTTAGTGTTTTTGCCACTTCCGTAGCTCCCGCACCGTAAGCCGAGGCCTTAATCATGCAAACGATTTTGGTCGAGGGCTGCAACAGGCTGCGATAATAGCGGAGGTTGTGGGCAAGGCTTTGCAGGTTTACTTCAAGGCGCGTGGCGTGCATCTTGAGCGAAAGCGCCTCTGCCACACGCTCAAAGCCGGCTCTGCGCGCACCTTTGATGAGCACAAGCGCGTCGCTCAGCTGCTGCAGGCATTGGCTCGACAGCAAATCGCCGGTTGTGGCAAACGCAGTGAAACGCACATTGCTGAAAGCCGCCGAGGAAGCCACCATCCCCTCGCCTACTCCGACAATCTCATCTACTCCGCGCTGCTGCGCAAGCTGAGCAATCCGGCTGCATAGCTGCATTGGCGAAAGGCCCGAATGGTCGATGTCGCTCAGAATGGCTACCTTGCGCGCCACTTTCGACGAGCTGAAACGGCGTGCCATGAAGTCGAGCGCAAGGTCGAGCGAATACAGGTCCGAACAATAGCTGTCGTTGACGAGGACGCATCCACGCACTCCTTCGACTACTTCCAAACGCATCGCCAGGGCTGAAAGGCGCCCCATCCTGTCGGCTATCACCTCGGGCGAAATGCCGAAATACAAGCATGCCGCAAGGCAGTGAATGGCGTTTTGCAAAGAAGCCCCGTCGGAAAGCGGAAGGCTAAAGGCGCCACTCACTCCGTTGTAGGAATAAGCAATCTGCGTTGCAACGTCCGCAACGTCCGTCACCTCCACACGAAGCGCTGCATCGCGCCCCTCTGCCGACCATGCTATGAGGCTATCCGAAAGGCGACCGCATTTTTCAATCGACGCGCTAACAACTTCGTCGTCCGCACAGTATATCAGCGTCTTACAGTGTTGAAAAAGCAGCAACTTCTCCAAGCATTTTTCGCTGCTCGATTGGAAGAATTCCTGGTGCGCAGCTCCGATGTTCGTGATGATTCCGAGTGTGGGACGAATGATGGCTTCGAGCGTTTGCATTTCGCCCGGAGCGGAGATGCCTGCTTCGAAAATGCCTGTTTCGGCTTGCTCGTTGAGCTGCCAAACCGAGAGGGGCACACCGATTTGCGAATTGTAGGACAGTGGTGAGCGCACCACGTTCGTCTCCGGACTCAGCAGCTGGTACAACCACTCCTTCACGATGGTCTTTCCGTTCGAGCCGGTGATGCCAACGATGGGGATGTCAAACTGAGCGCGTCGGTATGCAGCCAAAGCCTGGAGTGCCGACAGAGCATGCTCCACCTTCAGAAAAACGGCCTCGCTGCAAGCCGAGATAAACTGCTGCTGCACGTTATCGACGACGAATGCGCGAACACCTTTTTCGTAAAGTTCTTTTATGTATTTATGTCCGTCGCCACTCGCCGTGCGCAAGGCAAAGAACAGCGTGCCGTCGGCATCGGTGAGCGAACGGCTATCTGTGAGCAAGTGGCTGATGTTCGGATTTTTGTCGGCTCCGAGCTTTTGCGCACCTATGATAGTTGCAATTTCGTTTGAAAACATATTTTTGTTGCTGTTGCTCCAATAAGTTACGATTATTTTACACTTGGCATTGCTTCCGCCGGGTCGATGCCCCATTTGCGGGCGAAGTCGGCACATCGTTGCTCGGCACGTTGTCTGAATTTTGCGTATTCGTCCGACTGAGGGCGCAGCGGTCTGTGCAAGAGGTCCTTGCAAATGCGGTTCCACTCCTCCATATGCTCCACGGCATCGGGCGCAAAGCTCCAGGCTACGAACTGTTGCCACACATAATCGCTTGCCTGCTCGGACACATGCAGCATGTCGGGCGCATAGAAGCGATAGTCGCGCAGCTCGTCGAGCACAATTTCGTAAGCCGGGAAGTAAGCGATGCGTCGGTCCCATTGCTGCAACTGCTCGATAGCCAAATGCAGCACCGACTTGCTCAATGTGCTTTCGTGCATGCCCAAACCGGCGTAGCGATAGGGGCTGACCGTCATCAATACCTTCAGATTGCTACGGCTGCTCCATATTTCGGTGAGCAAGGCCTTCCACTGCTCCACGATTTCGTCAATCGTGAGGCGTCGGTGGCTGAACTGTTGGGCAGGTTGTCGGTGGCAATTCGCTACGACCATGCCGCTCCGCTCGAAAACGTCGGCCGTTCCGAACGTCACAATCAGCGCATCGGCATGCGCAAGCATCTCCTTGCCTTGAGCGATGGAGCCTTCAACCATGCGCAGGCATTCCTCGCGACTCGGAGCTGAAAAGGCAGTGCTGTGCAGCCTGCTGTGCCACAATCCTTCGACGCCCTCGTACAGCCATTCGTCGCACACCTCGCCACGCATGCATGCAGCAACTGCGAGTGCTATGCTTGCCGGATTATAGAGCGTGCCCATCGGATTGGACATAGCGCGAAAGCCGCTTTGCTTCATACGCAAAGCGATGCGCTCGGCAAAGCAACTGCCGAAAAACGCAAGCCGGCTTTCGGGCACAATGTCGAACGCCTTGGGCGGCAAACCGACAGGAGTCGTAAACTTCATAAAATCGAGAAATGTTTGATGATACATCGCGTTGAGTGAGCCGATTTTCACTCTGACGGTCAGAAAAATTCGTTTTCCTGCCGCAGAATGGCAAAGGCGGCCACCGAACGGACGCAAATTTACAACATTTTGAGCATCTGCGTACGCAATTTCTCCGAAAACTGTGCATTCTGCAAGCTCTGCGCCGCTATCGGGGTAAGCATGCTGCGGATTGAAACTCGGCTCGCGCAGTCGTAAAGGGATTGCAACATAGAGCTTGCTCAGCCATATTTCAAAAAAAGCGGACGAACAGAGCTGTGCTCCATCCGTCCACTCATATTTAATTAATGGCTGAATGCTCCTACTCGTGTTGGTCCATCAAGATGCCTTGTTTTGCCTTTTTGAGGAGTTGGCTGGCAAATACGAAGTCGTGCAAAGCCGGATTGTTGGCCTTAACTACGTCGTGCATTGAACCTTCCCAATGATTTCGGCCCTCATGAATATAGAGTATGTGTTGCCCAATTGACATCACAGAATTCATGTCGTGCGTGTTGATAATCGTTGTAGTGTTGAACTCTTTTGTGATTTCACTAATCAGTTGGTCGATGACCAATGACGTCTTAGGGTCGAGTCCGGAATTAGGCTCGTCGCAGAAGAGATATTTCGGATTCATGGCTATTGCACGCGCAATTGCAACGCGCTTTTGCATACCGCCCGACAATTCGCCCGGAAACTTGTTTTCAGCATCGCCGAGGTTCACTCGGTCAAGACAGAAGCGCGCACGCTGCTTTCGTCGAGCTACTGATTCGTTAGAGAACATATCGAGCGGAAACATCACATTTTCCAACACGGAAAGAGAGTCGAAAAGCGCTGCTGATTGGAATATCATGCCCATTTCGCGACGCAGAGCCGATTGCTGTTGTCGCGTCATGGTCGTAAGCCCACGCTCATCGTAAAACACCTCGCCCGATGTTGGATTGAAGAGTCCTACAAGGCATTTCATCAAAACAGTCTTTCCGCTACCACTCTGACCGATGATGAGATTTGTCGTTCCGCTCGAGAAGACGGCATTGATATCCTTGAGCACTTGCTTTGTGCCAAAGGATTTGTGGAGTTGTTTAATCTCTATCATGACAGCAGATTGGTTAAGAATAAGTCGGAAAACAATATTAACATGGAGCTTGCTACAACGGCATTTGTCGAGGCTTTGCCTACTTCAACACTCCCACCTTCAACCGTATATCCATAGAAGGAACTAACGCTACTGATGATGAACGCAAAGAAGATGCTTTTAATAATTCCCATCCAAAAGAACCAGGGCGTAAAGTCGTGTTGAAGTCCGGCTGTAAGGTCAGCTGGCGTCAATATACCGCCAATATATGCCGTGGCATAGGCGCCGATTATTCCGCTGAACGTACTGAACACGACGAGCAGAGGTATCATTGTGATGAGTCCTAATACTTTGGGGAGAATAAGGTACGAAGCTGAGTTTACACCCATAATTTCGAGCGCATCTATCTGCTGCGACGTACGCATTGTGCCCAACTCAGAAGCGATATTCGAGCCTACTTTTCCCGAAAGGATGAGACACATGATTGAACTCGAAAATTCAAGGAGCATGATTTCACGCGTTGTATATCCCGACACCCAAAGTGGCATCCATGCCGACTGAATATTGAGCTTGATTTGAATACAGATTACTGCGCCGATGAAAAAACTGATGAGCAATACGATGCCGATGGAGTCAACTCCCAATGCATAGAGCTCGCGAACGTATTGTTTGAAGAACATTCGCATACGCTCCGGACGCGAGAAAGTACGCTTCATCAAGAGCAAATATTTGCCAATTGTAAATAAATATTGTGTAATTAGCATTTATTTTTAGGGTTTATTGTCGAAAAATCTCCGCAAAGGTACATTTTTTTTTAAATTTGCACGCGGTTAGTATGTAACGAATCGCTCTTCGCTCTTGAAGAAATGCGTAAATAGTGCTCGCAAGTCAAAAAGCGAGTCGTTAAAACTCCCTTTTACTCTATCTATCAATCCAAGACAAACAATGCTTTCAATAGAATCACTTAGCGTAGAATTTTCGGCTCGCCCACTCTTTAGCGATGTGTCGTTCGTAGTCAACACGAAGGACCGAATTGCTTTGGTTGGGAAAAACGGTGCAGGCAAATCTACCTTACTTAAAATACTTGCAGGCCTTCAGCAACCCACGTCCGGACAAGTAGCACGACAGAAGGATATTGAAGTAGGCTACTTACCTCAGGTAATGGTGCTTGAGGATAATTGCACAGTCGTCGAAGAGGCTGAAAAGGCATTTGCCAATGTCCATGCGCTTCAAAGCGAAATAGAGTTGCTCAACAACCGCTTAGCCGAGCGAACGGACTATGAGTCGGAAGACTACTTGCGATTGGTTGAAGAATTTTCGCATAAGTCCGAGCACTTTCAGCTCATTGGCGGGCTCAACTATCACGCTGAGATTGAGCGTACGCTCCAAGGTTTAGGATTTTCGCAGCGCGACTTCAATCGCCCCACGCGAGAGTTCTCCGGAGGTTGGCGTATGCGTATAGAGTTAGCCAAGATTCTGCTTCGCCGCCCCGATGTGCTCTTGCTCGACGAACCTACCAACCACCTCGACATTGAGAGTATCCGCTGGCTGGAGCAATTCTTGATTCATTCAGCTGGTGCAGTAGTGCTTGTCAGTCACGACCGAGCTTTTATCAACAACGTAACGAATCGTACACTCGAAATTGCTTGCGGACGTGCCACGGATTATAAGGTGAAGTACGACGACTTCGTCAGTCTGCGCAAGGAGCGACGCGAACAGCAAATCCGAGCTTACGAGAATCAGCAAAAGGAAATTGCAGATATAAAGGACTTCATTGAGCGCTTTCGCTATAAACCTACGAAGGCCGTACAGGTACAAAGTCGCATCAAACAGTTAGAAAAGATTGTTCCTATCGAAATCGACGAAGAAGACAACTCCGCGCTTCACCTAAAATTTCCACCTTGCTTGCGTTCGGGCGACTACCCCGTGATTTGCGAAGGGGTGAGCAAGAGTTACGGCGAGCAAAAGGTGTTTTCAGATATAGACCTCACGATTAAGCGAGGCGAGAAGGTGGCATTCGTAGGCAAAAATGGAGAGGGTAAGTCAACGCTCATCAAGTGCATCATGGCAGAAATAGAGCACGGCGGAACGCTCAAGATTGGCCACAACGTATCCATCGGTTACTACGCGCAGAATCAGGCGCAACTCCTCAACGACGAGCTCACGATATTCGAAACCATCGACTACGTAGCCAAGGGTGATGTTCGACTGAAGATACGCGACATCCTCGGCGCATTCATGTTTGGAGGCGAAGCTGTAGAAAAGAAAGTGAAGGTGCTTTCGGGCGGGGAACGAAGCCGATTAGCTATGATTAAGCTGCTACTCGAACCGGTGAACCTCCTCATCCTCGACGAACCTACCAACCACCTCGACCTACGCACAAAGGACGTGCTCAAGCAAGCAATCGAAGCTTTCGACGGAACAGTCATCATCGTAAGCCACGACCGTGAATTCCTCGACGGACTCGTTTCGAAAGTATATGAATTCAAGGATGGAAAGGTGCGCGAACACCTCGGCGGCATCTACGACTTCCTCGCGATGAAGGACAAGGAGGCACAGGCCACTCTGTCGGCATCGCCAACAAGCGAAATCAAAAAATCAAATGCCATAGCCGAAACCACATCGAAAGGCAAACTCAACTACGAGCAGCAAAAGGAACTTGCCAAACAGCAAAAGAAGATGCAACGAAAGGTTGACGAAGCTGAGGCAAAAATCGAACAAATCGAAGGCGAAATTGCGCTCGTCGAAGAACGACTTGCCACTCCTGAAGGCAGTTGCAACATGGCACTCTTCGACCAACACGCACGCTTGAAAAAGGACTTAGACGCTGCCGTCGCTGAATGGGAAATGGCAATAGAAGAATACGAGCAACTCAATCAAGCAGAAGATTAAGCAAACAAATTTTTTCCATAGAATATCATATATATATACCATAATAAAATCATGATAAAGAAACTATTAAGCACTACCATAGCATGCGCAATCTGCATGAGCGGATGGGCTCAAACTAATTCTAATTACGACCTCAAGAGCAACATGAACCTCAAGGCAAAGCCCGGTAACGACTTCTATCAGTACGCAGCAGGCGGATGGATGGAGGCGCACCCACTGACGTCGGAATATTCGCGCTACTCACAGTTTGAAGCGCTCAACGAGGCGAACCGCGAAAAAATCAAATCGCTCGTGCTCAAGTATGCCAATCAAACCAACCCCGAAGGCAGCATTGAGCAAAAAATCGGCACGCTCTACAATCTTGCTATGGATTCAGCACGACTCAATAAGGAAGGTTTTGAACCCGTAAGGAAGTACTACGATGCAATCGAATCCATCGACAATTTGCCCGAATTCATTATTCAGCTTGCTCAGCTCAAGCGCATGGGCGTACCAGCATTCATGGCGATTTATGCCATGGCTGACATGAAGAATAGCGATACAAACCTGCTTTACATCAGCCAGGGCGGAATGGGGCTCTCCGACCGCGACCTCTACCTCAACGACGATGAGCACAGCAAGCTCACACGCACCGAGTACGTCAAGTACATCTATCGCCTCTTCGTCCTCGCTGGCGAAAAGAGCGATGTTGCTCAGCGCAAAGCCGATGCCGTAATGAGCATTGAAAAGCAAATCGCACAGCAGGCTTACGACGCAACGCGCCGCCGCAATGTGCAGGCTAACTACCACAAGATGACCTACCCCCAGTTGCTCGCTGACTATGCTGATATCGACTGGAGCACCATCTTGCTCACTATGGGCTACCCCGCTGTGAGCGAAGTGTGCGTAAGCCAGCCCGAACCAATCCGCGAAATCGGAAAAATTCTCCGCACTGCCCCACTCGACCATCTGAAGGCTTACCTTGAATACAAACTCGTGAGCGACGCTGCATCATATCTGAGCGACGATTTTGCTAACGCTCGCTTCGACTTCTACGGCAAATTCCTCAGCGGACAGCAGGAGCAACAGCCACGTTGGAAGCAAGCTATCGGCGTTGTCGAAAACGTACTGGGCATGGCTGTCGGAAAGCTTTATGTCGAAACTTACTTCCCCGAATCATCTAAGCAGCGCATGCTCCAAATGATTCAAAACCTACAGATAGCGCTGAAGGAGCGAATCGGCCAGCAGTCATGGATGAGCGAAGCTACTAAGCAGCAGGCGTACGAGAAGTTAGCATCCTTCCGCGTCAAGGTGGGCTATCCCGACACATGGAAGAGCTACGACGACTTGCAAATCGATGATTATGTAGAGGTTGTTGGTACCTTGGTAAATTATATGGGTAATACTCCTGAGGTAAATGCAGGTGGTACATATACTGTCATTACTGCAGGTAACGGTGAAACTCCTGACACACCAGATACTCCTGATAACCCATCAACGCCAAAATACGAATGGGTAGATTTAGGATTGAGCGTAAAATGGGCTACTTGCAATGTAGGAGCAAGTTCTCCAGAAGAATACGGAAACTATTATGCGTGGGGAGAGACAGAGACAAAAGACTATTACTCTAACGAAACAATGACCTTCAGACTTAATATATCAGAATTGAAATCCCGTGGCTATATAGACAGTGAAGGCAATCTTACCTCTTCATATGATGCCGCCACAGCGAACTGGGGAAAAGAATGGAGGATGCCAACAAGGGATGAGGTGAAAGAATTGATAGAAAAAGGTATATGGACCTGGCAGTACCTAAATGGTGTTAAAGGCTATAAGGTTACTGGTCCTAGCGGCAATAGCATCTTCCTTCCTCCTGCGGGCTATCGCGGATGGGATTGGTCCGAAGACGTCGGTAGCGATGGCGGATATTGGAGTTCTACTGCTAGCGAAATCAAAAATGTCTATGGCGAAATCAGTCACGATGGAAGTCTCCTCTCCTTTGGAGACGACTATTACCATATTAGTAGCCATTTTCGCTACTACGGTAGGAGTGTTCGCCCTGTTTTAAAATAAAAGCGAAACGTATTCTATTTATAAATACATTTATTCATTTCCGCACGGCATTAAAAGCCGTGCGGTTGATGTTTCAGCGTTAAGTCATTTTTTGTTGTAGTTACTCATTTTAAATGAGGAATTAGGAGTTTTTTGGTGCATTTTTGCCATAAAAAAGTTGCACCGATATGGGACCGATAGTATAATACGAGAAGGTTGGGAAGGTAAAAGTAGATAATTTATCCCATTATCTCATAGTGGATATGTATGATTTTCAGTTAGAAGCATATATAATCAAGGCTGAAAATAGTGCAAATTGGGCCATAATCCCTCTCTCTCCGCAAAAGAAAACCTACAAGGAATTATATTTCAACCTTGTAGGTTTTTTTTATGCCCCAAAAAATGCAC
>JAFOWI010000034.1 GCA_017425985.1 Bacteroidaceae bacterium
CTCTGTAGTACAAAGATACAACATTTTTTGTCGAAATCCAAATTTCGGTTTTCGGCGGACTTGCAAGTTCGGACGCTTTATCCTCGATTTTGCAATCTGCACCCCTTGAAAACGGGGCTTTTGTGCACTCTTTTGCGAATCTGAGCGAAAGTTTGTTGCGAGGAATCAAACTTTTTTTGAAGATTTTTTGATATGTTCCACGCAATGTTCCACGGCTGCTTTTTTAGCCTGAAAATGCAGTGTTTTGCTCCCGGCGAAGCACTTTGCGTTTGTGGCGATTTTCGTATTCGTGGAAACGTACGTAGGGATTAATTTGTGCTTCGTATTGCGCTACTGTATGCGCTGTTTTTTTGAATGCAGATGTGAGTTGTTAGGGATGTTAGGCTTTCAGAGCGCGTGCTTGTGTCTGAGGTTTTACGGCTCTATTCGTGGTTGGTTTTCGGCTTCCTCAATCAGTTCGTTGGGAATTTGCTTCGTGGGCGTGATGCCGAGCACTTTGAGGTTTTCGAGTCGGCGAACGATGTTGCCGGGTCCTTCGTGGAGCTGGCGGAGTGCGCGGGTGTAGGATTGTTGTGCGTTGTCAAGGTTTCTTCCTACGGTTTGGAACGTTTCGATGTAGGTTACGAATTTGTCGTAGAGTAGGGCACTTTGTCGGGCCACTTCCTCGATGTTCTTATTTTGGCGCTCGCTCTGCCAAAGGTTGTAGATGAGGCGCAGTGTGAGCATGAGGTTGGTGGGATTGATGAGCACGATGCCCTTACGGAAGGCATAGTCGGCCAGTTGCTTGTCGGTTTGCAGGGCAAGGATGTAGCTGCCTTCGTTGGGGATGAACATGAGTACGTAGTCGAGCGCCTGCGCCACGTGGCGCTCGTAGTGTTTAGCGGCGAGTTCGTCGATGTGTTGCTTGATGCTGAGTGCGTTTTCCTTGGCAGCGCTGTTGCGCTCGTCTTCGGTTGACGCTGCGATGTAGCGGGTGTAGGCCGTGAGCGATGTTTTTGAGTCGATGATGATGACCTTTCCGTCGGGGCACAGGATTTCAACGTCGGGGCGCAGAAGCTTGCCGTCGGTGGCTTTGGTGGTGTGTTGCGTGCGGTATTCGTAGTCTTTACGCAAGCCGGAGTTTTGCAGGATGCTTTCGAGGAGTTGTTCGCCCCAGTCGCCCTGCACCTTTCCGCAATCGCGCAGCGCACGTGTGAGCGCAGCAGCTTCGCTTCCGAGCGTTTGGGTGCGTTCGAGTAGCAGTTTAAGGTAGTGTTCCACATCGGCTTTCTGCGTTGCGGCATTTGTGCGGCTGTCTGCGATGTTCTTATTGAGCCCGGCGAGCTGCTCACTCAGTGGTTTGAGCCACAGGTTGAGCTGTGTTTCGTTGTTGTTGCCCAGTCGTCGCTGGTTTTCGTCGAGGATTTCGGTTGCGATGGCTTTGAAGTGGGATTCAAGGCGCACTTCGTTGTGGTTAGCGAGTTCCTTGATGCGATTGAGTTCCGCATTGTGGCTTTGAGTGAGCTGGCTGACAAGGCTTTTGTTATGTAAATGAGCAAGTAAGTAGCCGATGACGAGGAACCCATGGCGGCAATTACAGCGCAGCCGGTCTCCCATTATGGGAGAAAGAGGCGCTGGGGGATAAGATGTTTATCACCACCGGATATCTCTATTATTCCACCGATATGGAAGAGTA
>JAFOWI010000035.1 GCA_017425985.1 Bacteroidaceae bacterium
CATGTGGAATGGTTGTTGATTTAAACAACACCCTGTGCCATCATGGCCTTAGCTACCTTCATGAAACCAGCAATGTTAGCACCCTTTACGTAGTTTACGGTGCCATCTTCGAGTGTGCCGTACTTCACACACTGCGCGTGGATGTTTTCCATAATCTGGTGGAGCTTGGCATCAACTTCTTCAGCAGTCCATGAAATCATAGATGCATTTTGCGCCATTTCAAGACCTGAAACAGACACACCACCCGCGTTGGCCGCCTTACCAGGAGCGTAGAGAATCTTCGCTTCGAGGAATTGCTCAATAGCTTCGGGAGTTGAGGGCATGTTAGCACCTTCGCTCACAGCGATACATCCATTTGCAAGGA
Organism: Bacteroidaceae bacterium; assembly: GCA_017425985.1. Lineage (GTDB taxonomy): Bacteria > Bacteroidota > Bacteroidia > Bacteroidales > Bacteroidaceae > Alloprevotella. The sequence continues at coordinate 365 of JAFOWI010000035.1, forward strand.
GTTTGCGTGCATCGTCGCCATTGAGTTCGTTTTGCGTAGCTGAGGGGAGGGCAATGTCGCACTTTTCACCCCAAGGACGCGCGCCTTCTACGTACTTCACGCCGTATTCTTCAGCATATTCCTTGATGCGTCCGCGATAGAGGTTCTTAAGTTCCATGATGTATGCCAACTTGTCGGCATCAATACCATCGGGGTCGTAGATGTAACCATTAGAGTCGGACATAGTAACCACCTTTGCACCGAGTTCGATGAGCTTCTTCACGGTGTATTGTGCCACGTTACCTGAACCTGACACACATACTGTCTTACCCTTGATGTCAATGCCGCGTGTCTTGAGCATTTCGAGGAGGAAGTACACATTGCCAAAACCTGTTGCTTCGGGGCGCACGAGCGAACCGCCAAATTCAAGACCCTTACCAGTGTAAGTACCAGTGTGCTCGCGTGTCATTTTCTTATACTTACCGAACATGTAGCCCACTTCACGACCACCTACACCAATATCGCCCGCAGGTACGTCGGTATTAGGACCAATGTGGCGCTGGAGTTCTTCAACAAATGCCTGGCAGAAACGCATGATTTCAGCATTTGACTTGCCACGGGGAGAGAAGTCCGAACCACCCTTACCGCCACCCATGGGGAGTGTAGTGAGCGAATTCTTGAATGTCTGTTCGAAAGCAAGGAACTTCAAAATGCTCTGGTTTACGGAAGCGTGGAAACGAATACCGCCCTTGTAGGGACCAATGGCATTGTTGTGCTGAATGCGATAACCCATGTTTGTGTGGTAGTTTCCGTTGTCGTCCATCCAGGTTACTCGGAAAGAGTAGATGCGATCGGGGATGCAAAGACGTTCAATAAGGTTTACCTTATCGAATTCTGGATGTTCGTTGTACACGTCTTCGATTGTGGCAAGCACTTCAGCCACAGCCTGATGGTATTCAGGTTCGTTGGGGAAGCGTACTTTAAGTTTGTCTAGTACTTCTGCTGCTTTCATAAAGCAATTTTGTGTTTTGTTAATTAAAAAAATGAGTTGTGTTGAATAATCAAATTAGGGTTTATTCGGCGCAAAGGTAATAATAATTGTAAATTTAGAAGTATTTTTGTATGTTTTTTGAATTAAGTTTGAAAAAATTATTGTAGAAATTGTTTGTATGTGCAATAAAGATTTTTTAACTTTGCCTACGAAATTTAATTGATAATATTAATTTCTTGTTAAGAAGTTGGTGTTGTCGTATCCTTAAACTTTATAATTTCTGTTAAAACGTTATGCGCGTAATTATCGTTCCCGACTATCAGTCGATTTCAAATTGGGCAGCAAACTATGTTGCAAGTCGCATTAATGCTGCAAATCCTACACCCGAAAAACCTTTTAAGCTCGGTTGTCCTACAGGGTCAAGTCCTCTTGGTATGTACAAGGCTTTGATTGAACTCTACAAGGCTGGTAAAGTTTCTTTTGAAAACGTAGTTACGTTCAATATGGACGAATATGTAGGTCTTCCCGAAGATCATCCTGAAAGTTATCACTCTTTTATGTGGAATAATTTCTTCAGCCACATTAATATCAAGAAGGAAAACGTACACATTCTTAATGGCAATGCTGCAGACTTAAATGCTGAATGCGCTGCATATGAAGCTGCAATTGAAGCTGCTGGTGGTATCGACCTCTTTATGGGTGGTATTGGTCCTGATGGTCACGTTGCTTTCAACGAACCTTTCTCAAGCCTCACAAGCCGCACACGTATTAAGACTTTGACTACAGATACTAAGATTGCAAACAGCCGTTTCTTTGGTGGTGATGTGAATGCAGTTCCTTCTACAGCTCTTACAGTAGGTGTTGGTACGGTTATGGCTGCTAAGGAAGTTCTTATTCTCTGCAATGGTCATAATAAGGCTCGCGCATTGCAGGCTGCCGTTGAAGGACCTGTTTGCCAAGCATGGACAATCTCTGCACTCCAGCAGCATCCTCACGGCATCATTGTTTGTGATGAAGCAGCTTGTGAAGAACTTAAGGTTTCTACTTATAAGTACTTTAAAGATATTGAAAAAGATAATATTTAATTCTTGTAAGTCTTTTTTTTATTTAATTAATGAGGGGTATGCTGTGTGGTATATCCCTCATTATTTTATAATTCATGTGGTTTGTTTGAATAATCTCCGTGTTTGAATGCTTTATTTTTTGTATTCTTTCCGGATTTTGAGAATAGAAATTAAAAATAAGTGGTATATTTGCAGAATAATTAATTGAACAAGTCAGTATGGATTTAGGTTATACTAAGGGACAGTTTGAAGAAGCATTAAATATTTGCCGGTCTCTTTATATAGAAAAGATGCATGATTATGGTACGGCCTGGCGTATATTGCGTCCGGAATCTGTTACCGATCAAATATTTATCAAAGCAAATCGTATCAGAACCTTGCAGTTGAAAGAATCCTGCGTTGGTGAAGGAATTGTTCCTGAATTTATAGGTATTGTGAACTATAGCATCATGGGGTTGATTCAGTTAGAATTAGGTTTTGCAGAAACTGCGGATTTGAATAGCGAGGAAGCTTTGCGAAAATATGATTTTTGGGCTGAAACTTCCTTGAATTTGATGCTGAAAAAGAATCATGATTATGATGAAGCTTGGCGCTCTATGAGGGTTTCAAGTTATGTTGATTTGATTTTGATGAAAATTTTCCGGACAAAACAGATTGAAAAACTTTTAGGCGAAACAAAAGTGAGCGAAGGTATCGATGCTAATTACATGGATATGATGAATTATGCGATTTTCGGATTGATAAAATTGGTTATAGAAAAAGAAGATGAAGCATAATCGTGTTTGGCTTAAGTGGCTATTTGTAAATTTGTTCAGATTTATTATAGCTGCCACGCTTCTATTCTCAGGATGGGTTAAAGTACTTGACCCTTTGGGGATGGTATATAAGCTTAGAGCCTATACTGATTATTTTGAATGGAATTTTTCGGATGAGAGTCTCCTCTTGAAATTGGCAGTAGTAGCAATCGCAGTTGTAGAATGTCAGCTTGGGATTTCTTTATTCTTAGGTATTCGACGTAAAACGAGTGCTGCATTGGTGTTTCTTTTTATGCTATTGATGACAGGGGTTTCGCTTTTTGTTTATCTTAAAAATCCTGTTCCTGATTGTGGATGCTTTGGTGAGGTCTTGAAATTATCGCATGTAGAAACGCTGCTTAAAAATGTTGTTCTTCTGTTGATGACCATCGTTCTGTTTTTCTATCCAAGACGAATGCGTCGCTTCATTACGGAGAGAAATCAATGGATAATATCTATTTATTCATTTTGCTTTATTGTAGGCTGTATTGTTTGGAGTTTTCATTACACTCCCATCGTTTCATTTACAGACTATAAAGTCGGAGTAGATGTTCTGGGTCAATATAGGGGGGAAGTTCATGATGAAAAAGTCTCTGATGAAATTGTTGGTCTTTATGCTATCAATGAAGAGGGAGATGATGTAATAGAATCATTGCTCAGTGATGATAAAGTTACGTTCATGCTGACATTGCCGAATGTCAAAACAGCGGATGATAGTTCTGCTGATTTGATAAATGAATTACATGATTATGCAATAGATAATGATTATGGATTTGTAGCGCTTATGGCCAATTCGTTAAGTATGTCTCAAGATTGGAGAGATCGTACTGGCGCGAGTTACCCAATCTATCATTCAGACGAAGTAATACTTAAGTCGATGGTTCGCTCGAATCCGGGATTGTTGCTTTTAGTAGATGGAGTATTGCGTGCTTCTTGGGGAGTGAACGAACTACCTGAATATATAATGAGTAAACCTATAGAAGAACTAAATATGATGCAATTAGAGCTAAATAATGTATCTTCAATTAGTCGTTTATTCGCTTATTATTTAATCCCTCTGTTATTAGTTATATTTTTTGATGGAGTATGGATTGG
>JAFOWI010000036.1 GCA_017425985.1 Bacteroidaceae bacterium
GTCGCCCACGTTGTCGGCAATTGTTGCGGGGTTGCGGGGGTCGTCTTCGGGAATGTTGGCTTCCACCTTACCCACGAGGTCGGCACCCACGTCGGCTGCCTTCGTGTAGATACCACCACCGACACGCGCAAACAACGCCTGAGTCGAAGCACCCATACCGAAGGTGAGCATCGTTGTCGTGATGATGCAGAGTTTCGCTGTCGGATTGTCGCCCGCAGGAATGAGCCAGTCGAGCAAGAGATACCAGAACGAAATGTCGAGCAAACCAAGACCCACAACTACGAGTCCCATTACGGCACCACTGCGGAAGGCGATGCGCAAACCGCCGTTGAGCGACTGGCGGGCAGCGTTGGCTGTGCGTGCCGAAGCGGCAGTAGCAGTCTTCATACCCAAGAATCCGGCAAGACCGGAGAAGAAACCACCCGTCAGGAAGGCGATGGGCACCCAACCATTCTGGAGATTGAATCCATAAGCCATGACAGCAAAGAGAATAGCGAGTCCGACGAACACAATGCCCACTACCTTGTATTGCTGCTTAAGGTAGGACATGGCGCCCGAACGCACGGCAGCAGCGATGTAAGCCATGCGCTCCGTGCCTTCAGAGGTTTTCAACATTTGGCGGTAGAAGAACCACGCAAAACATAGTGCGAGCAAGGATGCCGCCGGCACTATCCAAAATAATGTTTCCATAAGATTAATATTTATTGAGGTTGTTAGGTTTTGAGGTTGTTAGGTTTTGAGGTTGTTAGGTTTTGAGGTTGTTAGGTTTTGAGGTCTACTATCAGTTCCGCATGGTCCTTATAACCTTATAACCTAAAACCTTATAACTTTAAGCCTTATTCCACATCTCCCATGCCGCAAGTGCTTGCAGGTGGAGCATTTCCAAACCGTTCTTCACGCAGGCTCCTCGTGCTGCGCTACGCTGCATGAATGCTGTTTTGGCGGGATTGTAAACAAGGTCGTAGCAGAGGTGGCGCTCGCTGAGCAGTTCGTAGGGCAGGGCGGGTGCTTCGTCCACATGGGGGTGCATGCCGATGGGCGAACAGTTGACGATGACGGTGTGCGCTTGGAGCACCTGCTCGTCTATGTCGGCATAGGTTATTCGTCCCTCACTGGGATGCCGGCTAACGAGCGTTGCGCTGATGCCCTGTTGCTTGAGTCCGTAAACGATGGCTTTCGATGCACCCCCTGTACCGAGCACCAGGGCTTTTGTGTGGTGAGGCTGCAGCAGTGGGGCGATGGAGCGACTGAAACCTACGACGTCGGAGTTGAATCCGTGTAGCGAGCGCTTGCCCTCTTTGTCGTACACTACCTTGACCACGTTGACCGCGCCGATTTCCTGCGCTTCGCTGCTCACCGTGTCGAGGTAGGGCAGGATGGCTTGCTTGTAGGGGATGGTGACGTTGAATCCGCGCAGTCGGGGGTGCGTGCTGAGCATATTCTCTACTTCGTCGATCGTGGTGAGGTCGAAGTTGTGATAGCTGGCGTCGATGCCTTCGGCAGCAAACTTCTGAGCAAAAAATGCGGCAGAGAAGCTGTGTCCGAGTGGGTGTCCTATAAGTCCGTATTCTTCGTGCATAGCGTTGAAAACTGAATGGGTGGGGTTAAGGACGTGCTGCTGTGTAGAGCGTGCTGATGCCGCCCGTGAAGCGCTTGAAGTTTATATCGGTGAATCCTGCTTTGGCAAGAATTTCGACCATGCGTTCGCCTTGCGGAAAGGCTTCCATCGTGGCAGGCAGATAGGTGTAAGCCTGCTTGTCGTGCGAGATGAGGCGCCCCATAGTGGGCATCCATACGCGTGAGTAGAAACCGAAGAGCTGCTTCATCGGCGATTTCTGCGGCGTAGTCAGTTCGATGATTACCAGGCGTCCGCCGGGTTTGAGCACGCGCAGCATTTCGCTCAATCCCCGGTCGAGGTTCTCAAAGTTGCGAATGCCGTATGCCACTGTGATGGCGTCGAAACTGCTGTCGGCAAAGCTGAGCGCCATGCAGTCCTCCTTCTGAAACGTAATGTTGCGGGCATATTCGCTGCGCAGAGCCTTCTGGCGTGCCACGCTGAGCATGCCTTCCGAAAGGTCGGCACCGACGATGGAGCGCGGATGGAGCAATTTTGCTGCTAAGAGGGCAAAGTCGCCCGTACCCGTGGCGATGTCGAGCAGACGTTGCGGAGCGTAGGGCTTGAGCGAGTTGAGCGCAGCCTTGCGCCAATACTTGTCGATGCCCAGCGACAGGGCGTGGTTGAGGAAGTCGTAGCTATGCGCAATGTTGTCGAACATCTGCTCTACCTGCTTCCCCTTGGCGCCGTCGGGGCTGTAGGGTTTTATTTTTTCCTGTTGATAATTCATCGTTGCGTGTTCATATTTCCATCCTCATTCGCGGCATGAGTGGCACATAAGCGGAGTTTGCCAACGCTGCGAAGGGAATACTTCCGCAAATTTAGTAGTTTTAACTTAAACTTATTAATTTTGTAGCATGAAAAATTTGTAATCTTGAGGAAACAATGAAAACACTTTTCCTGGTCATCGGTAAAACGATTGACAAACACCTTGTGGCGCTCATCGACGACTATGCAGCCCGCGTGAAGCACTACCAACCTTTCGACATTGAGGTGATACCCGAATTGAAGAACACAAAATCGCTCACTCCCGAGCAACAAAAGCAGCGCGAAGCCGAGTTGCTGAAGAAGAGCCTGCGCGAGGGCGACCACATCGTGCTCCTCGACGAGGGAGGGCGCGAGTTTCGCAGCATAGAGTTTGCCGACTATTTGCAGCAGAAGCAGGCGAGCGTGGCGCGCCGCCTTGTCTTCATCGTGGGCGGACCCTACGGTTTTGCGCCCGAGATTTATGCCATGGCGCGCGAAAAGATTTCGCTCTCGCGCATGACCTTCTCCCACCAGATGGTGCGCCTCTTCTTCGTGGAGCAGTACTATCGGGCGATGACTATCCTCAAGGGCGAACCTTACCACCATGAGTAGGACAGCGCTTGAAAGGAGAAAGGAGAGAGGAGAA
>JAFOWI010000037.1 GCA_017425985.1 Bacteroidaceae bacterium
GTGATAGATTCTTTGCTTGAAGCAAAAAAGGCTATTGCTTATTTGAGTACATGCCCGGTGTTGGGAATTGATACAGAGACTCGCCCTGCGTTTAAGAAAGGAGTCTTTCACAAAGTGGGGTTGTTGCAACTATCGACGTTGGAGTGTTGCTTTTTGTTCCGCCTGAATCGTATCAATTTGCCTACTGAACTCCTTGCTTTATTGGAGAACGAGGAAGTGAAGAAGATTGGGCTTTCGCTCAAGGACGACTTGCGCATGTTGCGAAAGCGGGCAGCCTTTTCGCCTGCCGGTTTTGTTGATTTGCAGGATTTTGTTAAAGTTTTTGGTATTGAGGATATGAGTCTTCAGAAACTCTATGCTAATATTTTCGGACAAAGAATTTCAAAGGGCGCAAGACTGACTAATTGGGAGGCAGATGTGCTTACGGAGGCTCAGAAGCATTATGCAGCTCTTGATGCTTATGCTTGTTTGCGTATGTATAACGAACTTGTGACTTTGTATGAAAACAAGGATTATACGCTGAAAAAAGAAGAGGAAATAGCCTGAATGAAAGCCGTGATGGTTTGAATAAGCGTAATGACACTTTGCAGTAATGAGCCATCAAACTAAGTTATAAAAAATTAAATATCAAAAATATAAAATGCTACCCGTTATACAATTACAGAAGGGCAAAGCTGAAAGCTTGCATCGTTTTCATCCATGGATATTTTCAGGAGCAATTCGTCAGATGCCCGAAACGCTTGAAGAGGGCGACCTCGTGCGTGTTGTCGATCATAAAGGCGAATTTTTGGCGTTAGGCCATTATCAGATTGGTTCAATCGCAGTACGCGTTGTGAGTTTTGACAATGTAGCTATCGATTTGGCTTTTTGGACAAAGCGTTTGGCTGAGGCTTATGCCTTGCGCAAGCATTGCAACCTGATTCGTCACGACAATGATATCTATCGTTTGGTGCATGGTGAGGGCGATCAGTTGCCGGGATTGGTGATTGATGTCTATGGTAAGACGGCTGTGATGCAGGCACATTCTGTAGGGATGCACGTTGTTCGTCAGACTTTAGCACAGGCAATTATTGATGCTTGTGAAGGAAGCATCAGTAGTGTTTATTACAAAAGCGAAACGACGCTTCCATACAAAGCTAATCTCAACCAGGAAAATGGTTTCCTGATTGGTGGCGATGATTGTGATGTGGCAATGGAAAATGGATTGAAGTTCCACATCGACTGGTTGCGTGGGCAGAAAACAGGATTTTTTGTCGATCAGCGCGAAAACCGCAGATTGCTTGAACATTACAGTCGCGGTCGCAATGTGTTGAATATGTTCTGCTACACGGGTGGTTTCTCTGTTTATGCGATGCGTGGTGCTGCGCAATGCGTACATTCTGTGGATAGTAGCGCTAAGGCGATTGACTTGACGCGTGCTAACGTCGCGCTTAATTTCGAAGATACCGCTCGTCATGAGGCTTTCACTGAAGATGCTTTTAAATTCCTTGAAACAGCGGGTAGTAATTACGACTTAATCGTGCTCGATCCACCGGCTTTTGCTAAGCACAAAGGTGCTTTGCACAATGCGATTAAAGGATATACCCGTTTGAACAATATCGCATTCCGTAAGATTCGAAAGGGCGGAATAATTTTTACCTTTAGTTGTTCGCAGGCGGTTAATAAAGAGCAGTTCAGGTTAGCTGTATTTACTGCCGCAGCTCAGAGTGGACGCCACGTGCGTATCCTCCATCAGTTGCACCAGCCCGAGGACCATCCGATTAGTATTTACCACCCGGAGGGCGAATATTTGAAAGGACTTGTGCTCGAAGTGGAATAGAATGACGTTGTAAAGTAGTTATTCTGCGTTCTGAATTGTTGCATTACATCGTTGCAATGCACTTTCGGGGGTCCCGAAACGTCATTACATCGCTGTAAAGCACTTTCGGGGGTCCCGAAACGCCATAACATTGCTGCAAAGCACTTTCGGGGGGGGGCGAAACGCCATAACATTGCTGCAAAGCACTTTCTGGGGTCCCGAAACGTCATTACATTGCTGCAATGCACTTTCGGGGGTCCCGAAACGCCATTACATCGCTGCAAAGCACTTTCGGGGGTCCCGAAACGTCATTACATTGCTGCAATGCACTTTCGGGAGTCCCGAAACGCCATTA
>JAFOWI010000038.1 GCA_017425985.1 Bacteroidaceae bacterium
ATACGGAATATACTCCAGACATAACAATAATTTTAAGAGTACAGAGTACAGATAACAGAGTACAGATAACAGAGTACAGATAACAGAGTACAACTCCATGCGGAGTGTTACATACATTATATTTTAAGAGTACAGATAACAGAGTACAACTCCGTGCGGAGTGTTACCCACATTATATTTTGCATGTTGTTGTTCTTTGTGTCAGAACTCCTACCTGCATCATTTCTGGATAGCAGTTGTACTCTGTACTCTGAACTCTGTACTCTGAACTCTGTACTCTAATTCAACGCTTTGTCCATCTCTTCAGCAGCGTGCTTACCGTCGCCCATTGCGAGGATTACGGTTGCACCACCGCGAACGATGTCGCCGCCAGCATAGAGCATGGGAATAGAAGACTGCATGTCGTCGCCTACAACGATGACACCCTTGCGACCCGTTTCGAGACCTTCAACCGAAGCAGGAACGATGGGGTTGGGAGATACGCCGATGGCTACTACTACGAGGTCAACGTCGAGCGTTTCGATGCCACCTTCAACGGGCACGGGAGAACGACGACCTGATGCATCGGGTTCACCGAGTTCCATACGCTGCAAAACTACTTGCTTCACAGCACCCTGCTCGTCGGCAATGTACTCGATAGGATTGTGGAGCGTGAGGAATTCTACGCCTTCCTGCTTTGCGTGGTGTACTTCTTCAAGACGTGCGGGCATTTCTTCTTCCGAACGACGGTAGATAATCATCGCACGTTCGGCACCCAAACGGAGCGCTGTGCGCACAGAGTCCATCGCTGTGTTACCACCACCAACGACTGCTACACGCTTGCCGAAGAGGATGGGCGTGTCGGCCTTCTTGTTGGAAGCGTCCATAAGGTTGACGCGTGTGAGGTATTCGTTGCTCGACATCACGCCGGTGCTGTTTTCACCCTTGATGCCCATGAAGTTAGGCAGACCTGCACCCGAAGCCACGAAGATACCTTCGTAACCTTCGGCCTGGAGTTCGGCAATAGAAATCGTCTTGCCCACTACGCAGTCCTTCACGAACTTCACGCCGCTCTTTTCGAGGTTCTTGATTTCGAACTCAACGATGGCGTTGGGCAAACGGAATTCGGGGATACCATACTTCAACACGCCACCAATTTCGTGGAGCGCTTCAAAGACAGTCACGTCGTAACCGCGAGCAATCATGCTACCGGCAAACGACAAACCTGCAGGACCCGAACCAACTACGGCAATCTTCTTGCCCTTCTTTTCGGCAGGTACGATGGGTTGTGCCAAATTGTGTTCGCGTTCGTAGTCGGCAGCAAAGCGTTCAAGATAACCAATGGCAACGGGTTTGCCACCTGTCTTGACGTGGATACACTTGCTTTCGCACTGCTTTTCCTGAGGACATACGCGTCCGCAAACAGCGGGCAATGCGCTTGTCTTCTTGATGACACGTGCTGCACCGGCAAAGTCGCCCACTTCGATGTGCTTCACAAAGCCGGGGATATTGATGCTTACGGGACAACCTGCCACACATCCGGGATTCGGACAGTCGAGGCAGCGCTTAGCTTCCTGCTGTGCCTGAGCGATGCTCAAACCTTGGTTAACTTCTTCCTTCAACTGACGCGCACGGTATTCGGGATCCAACTCGGGCATCACGCAACGCTCAATCTGCATGCGTTCCTTGGGCTTCATCTGCGAACGGAGTTCTGCGCGCCAAGCGTCATTGCGACCTTCTACGTCGGCATAGGCTTCGTTGCAATCTACGCCTTCGGGACAACCGCAACCCTTCTTTTCTGCTACGACTTCTTCAGTTGCTACTTCAGCAGCAGGCTGCATCGCTTCGATTTCTTCGCGCTTAAAGGCAGCCATACGCTTCAACATTTCGTCGAAATCCACCTGATGACCGTCGAATTCAGGACCGTCAACACATACGAACTTCGTCTGTCCGCCCACCGTGATGCGGCATGCGCCACACATACCTGTACCGTCCACCATGATGGTGTTCAAAGACACGTCGGTAGGGATTTCGTACTTCTTCGTGAGCAAGCAAACGAACTTCATCATGATGGCAGGACCAATGGCGAAACACTTGTCCACCTTCTCGCGCTGAATGACGCTTTCGATGCCCTGTGTCACCAATCCCTTCTGACCATACGAACCGTCGTCGGTCATGATAATCACTTCGTCGCTATGCTTGCGCACTTCTTCTTCGAGAATAATCAATTCCTTAGAGCGACCTGCCAACACAGAAATCACACGGTTGCCAGCCTTCTTGAGCGCAACGATGATGGGCAACATAGGCGCAACACCCACACCACCACCGGCACAAACAACAGTACCGAAGTTGTCAATGTGAGTAGCCTTACCCAACGGACCAACGACGTCCAAAATTTCATCGCCGACATTCAACTTACAGAGTTCCGTTGAAGTCTTACCTACAGTCTGAATGACCAACGTAATCGTGCCCTTCGCGGGGTCAGAATCTGCTATAGTCAAAGGGATACGCTCACCCTTTTCGCTCAAACGAATAATCACAAAATGTCCCGCACGGCGAGAACGAGCAATCAAAGGCGCTTCTACTTCAAGCTTGAAAACCTTTTCAGAGAATTGCTCCTTACTTACAATCTTACTCATTATATTATATAGTTAAAATTTTTTCCACGCAAAAGTACATTAATATTCCGAACCAACAAACCGAGCGTTTGGAAAAGTAAAAAAATGTCGCCAATACTGCCATTTAAGTAGAAAAATGTTAATTTAATGAAGCAGAAACTTAAATAATGTTTACAAAATGGAAATAATCGAAAGAAAACTTTGCACCGTGGCAAAAGTTTTCTTCCTTTGCAAACGTAAGCACAAATTGCCGCCATAACCAGCAGTAAAAGTGCCACTTCGATGCGTACGCCGACACCAATTATTTTACAAACCACATAAACACTCAGAACTATGAAACGCTTGAAACTAATATTTCTGTTCAGTGTGCTCGCCACATGCAACCTCATGGCGCTCCCCTACTCTACAGCGCGCCGCGAAGCCCTCTTCCTTACGGACAAAATGGCCTACGAACTCAACCTCACGCACGACCAATACGATTATGTGTATCAAGTCAACTTAGACTACTTCCTGCACGTCAACTCATCGCACGATTGCACGGGCATCTATTGGAACTACAGAAACATCGACCTGGGCTACATCCTCAACGATTGGCAGTACACCATTTTCAAAGTCACCGCTTACTTTTTCACCCCCATTAAGTGGTTACATTCAGCTTGGCACCACGGCATCTACGACCATTACCGCCACGGTTTCCACTATTTCAAGAAGCCCAAGTGCTACCATTCCTACCGCGGAGGCAACTGGCACCACCGCCAGGCACACGCACAAAGTCCCTACTTCCACCACAAGTCGAAACCCGCAATCGGCATGCGCGACCGCTACCACAAAGACGGTCACAAAGCCGACAAACACCGACCCTCGACCCATCGACCCGCCAACCGCCCCGAGAAGGACCGCCCGAGCGTAGGCAACAGAAACGAACGTCCCAAAAACGAACGTCCCTCGCACGACAGACCTCAGCGCCAACGCCCACAGGTGGCTCCCAACAACGGAACACCACAGCGAAACAACTCCAAAGCCGACCGCCCACAGCGCCGCACCACCTCACAACCCGCATCACGCGGCAACACAGACCGCAACAACGGCGGACGCAGTTTTGGAAGATAAATACGCACCACGACACAAGCACCCACTCCCCGCATGAGAGAAACATAATAAAAGAATAGCGACGTCCAGCACCAACTGCTGACGTCGCTATTATTTTTTGCCACCTTTCTCTCGAAACGCATCTATTTTAGTGAATCCGATCCCTCATTTTAAACGAAATACATCTATTTTTGTGAATTTCGATGCTTAGATAGGCGTATCTCATTCTTCACCCCTCACTCATTTGTCATAAACGCTCCTTCAGTTTCAACTGGCCTCTCTCGTAAGGATTTCAAAAGCCAATAGCGCGATATGCTAACAATGGCATAACATGTTTTCTATACCTAAAATTTTGCAGTGTAATTTTTTTGCTATTAATTTGCATTAACAAAATTGTTAAACAAAATTGTAGCTATACGAACAATTCAAAAATATGGCTAAGGAAAACGTACACAATACCGAGCAGAAAATCCTTAAGTTTGCTGAATTAGAATTTCTTACAAAAGGTTTTGACGGAGCAAGAACCACCTCCATTGCAAAGGCAGCAGGCGTGACGCATGCGATGCTCCACTACTATTTTCGTACGAAGGAATTGCTCTTTGAGCGCTTTATAGAAAAGAAAATGTCGGAAATCGCACCGCTCATGACCTGCATGATTGGCAACGACGACCTCCCTTTGATAGAACGCATCAGAGAGGCTGTTTCACTCCATTTTGATTTCGTAATGAATAATCCGGAGTTGCCCAGATTCCTTATCAACGAGATACTGCCCCACCCGGACAGATGTGAATCCTTCGTCAGCAACATCTCGGACATTTTAACTTCGTTCGACACATTACAGCAGGAAGTGAACGAAGCCTCCAGCAAAGGGGAACTGGAGCATTTCAATGTGCTCATGCTGTTTCAATCCATTTTGTCGATGAATGTGTTTCCGGCATTAATGTCTGGTTTAATCCTCGGAGTGTTGGAGCAGAAGGGATTGAACAGTCATGACTACATGGCATTGCGCAAATCCGAGAATATCGAGATGATTATGAGAAGAATCACTAAAAAGGCATCGTTATGAAAAAGATAATTACAGTTGTTTGCTGCTCATGCCTGCTCGTCTGTTCGACAAACGCCCAAACGCTTGAAGAATGCCGCAAGTTGGCGAAGGAGAATTATCCTGAGATAAAGCACTATAATCTCCTCGCTATGTCGGAGCAGTTCAGTCTTTCAAACGCGGCCAAAGCATGGTTGCCGCAGGTGGTCGTTTCGGGACAAATGACGCATCAGTCGGCCACGCCCACCTACCCCGAGGCATTCAGCAAAATAATGGCAGCAAATGGCATCCAGATGACAGGGTTGCAGAAGGACCAATACAAACTCTCGATTGAAGTATCGCAAAACCTGTGGGGTGGCGGACAGACCAGAGCAAACAAGGCCATTATAAAAGCAGATGCCGACTACCAGAAAAGTCAGATTGACGTAGCGCTTTATAACCTCAACTCCAGAGTGGACAATCTGTATTTCGGAATACTTTTGCTCGACGCACGCGCGTCACTGACTGAAAACACGCTCCAGGTGTTGGAGGGTAATTTGTCGCGCATGAAGTCGCATCTAAAGAATGGTGTTGCGCTACAGGCGGATGTCGATGCCATAGAAGCGGAGTTACTGACAACCCATCAGCATCTGGAACAAATACAGGCATCGCGAAACAGTTATCGCAGGATGTTGGAGGTATTTATCGGCAGAGAACTCACGGATGAACCACTGAAACGTCCGGAGATGACAAGCATTCAGCACCACGAATCTGCCCGTCCTGAACTGCACATGTTTGCCGCCCAATCCGCGCTGCTCGACAAGAAGCGCCAGGCGATACAATCATCCCTGATGCCAAAGTTCAGCGCCTTTGCACAAGGCTTCCACGGCTACCCCGGCATGGATATGTTCAAAGACATGATGTCAAAGCGGTGGACCTTCAACGCACAGATTGGAGTGCGTATGTCGTGGAATGTCACGCCGCTTTATACAAGGAAGAATGACTTAGCAAAATTGGACATCGCGCAACAGCAAATCGACGTGCAGCGCGACATTTTCAACTTCAACACCCGCATGCAAACCGTGCAGGACGACGAAGCAATCAGCAGACTGCAACGCGCACTGGCTGACGACAGCAGAATTGTTGAACTACGCCAATCCGTGCGCATCGCTGCGGAATCAAAATTGCAGAACGGAGTGATTGAAACCACCGAACTGCTGAAAAAAATTGCAGACGAAACCGCAGCACGCCTCAACCTCACAACGCATGAGATTGAACTCTTACAAGCCATTTACAGATTAAAACAGACATTAAATCAATAGCAAATGAAAAGAATTGCCTACCTCATCCCCCTGATGCTGCTGACTGCTTGCGGCGCAGCAACGGAACCTGATGCTTACGGCACATTTGAAGCCGAAGAAGTTATCGTATCTGCCGAAGCGAATGGCAAGATTCTGTATTTCAATGTGGCAGAAGGCGAAGTCTTGAAAGCCGACAGCGTGGTGGGTGCCATTGATAGCATGCAACTATTTTATCAACGCCAGCACCTCTTAGCGCAACAAGCATCGCTCCTGAAAAGTCGGCCCGACACCGAAAAACGAGTGGCTGCCATTAAGCAGCAGATTGCAGCACAGCAGCAAGAACTCCGCCGCGTAGAAAAACTGCTGCGCGACAATGCCGCCACACCCAAGCAGCGCGACGACATTCTGTCGCAAATCAACATCTTGGAAGGACAACTCACGGCAATGACCTCCTCACTGAACACCAATATCTCAACAATTGACGGCAATGCCACAGCCCTCGAACCTCAAATTGCCGCCCTCACGGACCAGATTCAGAAGTGCTGCATCAGCGCTCCCGTAGCAGGCACAGTACTCGTCAAATATGCGCACGCCGGAGAGTTGGCCACAGTGGGAAAACCATTAATGAAGATGGCCGACCTTTCTCAGATTCATCTGCGTGCCTACTTCACCTCCGAGCAGTTGGCAGCACTAAAGTTGGGCGATGAAGTGACAGTCACAGCCGACTTTGGTGGCGACCAACGATTTGATTATAGCGGTAGCATCGCTTGGATTGCAGCTGAAAGTGAATTCACCCCAAAGACGATTCAAACTAAGGACTCACGAGCCAACTTGGTCTATGCCGTGAAAATTGCAGTCAAAAACGACGGTCGACTGAAAATTGGGTTGTCAGGCGAAGTAAAATTGTAATTATGCCAGCCATCAGCGTAAACAACATTTCCAAATCATTTGGCAAGGTCAAAGCCCTTGACTGCGTATCGTTGCAGGTCAGTAAAGGCGAACTCTTTGGATTAATCGGTCCTGACGGGGCTGGCAAAACCACCCTGTTCCGCCTGCTCACCACCCTGCTCCATCCCGACGAGGGCACAGCGCAAGTTGACGGGCACGACATCGTCAAAGACTACCTTGCCATCCGCCAATGCGTGGGCTACATGCCTGGGCGCTTTTCGTTATATCCGGACTTGACGGTGGAGGAAAATCTCAACTTCTTTGCCGCCTTGTTTGGAGTCAGTGTCGAAGCGTCCTACGACCTTGTGGCACCGATTTATCGACAAATCGAACCCTTCAAAGAGCGCAGAGCAGGAAAGTTGTCCGGAGGTATGAAGCAAAAGTTAGCACTCTCCTGCGCTTTGATACATCGTCCCAACATATTGTTCTTGGACGAACCGACAACGGGAGTTGACGCCGTTTCGCGTTGTGAATTCTGGGACATGCTGAGCGAATTAAGACAGAAGGGCATCACCATCATGGTGTCCACGCCCTATATGGACGAAGCTGCGCGGTGCGACAGAATTGCATTGTGCAACGAAGGACGGATTTTGAGCATCGACTCCCCCACCGACATCACGCGAGGTTTCGACGCACCGCTCTATGCCGTCAAGGCTCGGAATATGTTTGAATTACTGCAAAGAGCCCGAACGGTTCAAGGCGTGCTCCGTTGCTACCCCTTTGGCGAATACCATCACATCGTGACCGATGCGACCTTCAACACTGACAACTTCCAGTCAAGCCTCAATGCCCTTGAAGACTTACAGATTCAAGCTGTATCCCCCACAATCGAAGACATGTTTATAAAACTGATGGAAAGATGAATGATGTCGTAATTTCCGTAACAGAACTCACCAAATGTTTTGGCGATTTTACCGCTGTTGACCATATATCCTTCGACGTCAAGCGCGGCGAAATTTTTGGTTTTCTTGGTGCCAATGGTGCCGGCAAAACCACAGCCATGCGCATGCTCTGCGGACTCAGTTTTCCCACCTCAGGGAGTGGAAGTGTGGCAGGCTTTGACATCATGACAGAGGGCGAAAAAATCAAGTGCCACATTGGCTACATGAGTCAAAAGTTTTCGCTCTACAACGATTTAACAGTGTGGGAAAACATCCGCTTCTTTGCAGGCATCTACGGATTGAGCAAGTCTGAGACGAAAGAACGTGCACAACGCATTTTGGAACAACTCCACTTCACCTCCGAGCGCAACACGCTTGTCGGCGCTTTGCCCCTCGGATGGAAGCAGAAACTTTCGTTTGCGGTGGCAACGATTCACAATCCCGGAATCGTGTTTCTCGACGAACCCACCGGTGGCGTTGACCCTATCACGCGCCGCCAATTTTGGGAAATGATTTACGAAGCAGCCCACGCCGGCACAACGATATTCGTAACCACTCACTACATGGACGAGGCCGAGTATTGTTCGCGCGTATCCATCATGGTTGATGGCAAGGTGTGCGCACTCGATACACCCTCGCAACTGAAGCGGGCATTTGCAGCAACGTCCATGGACGAAGTCTTCCGCCAGTTGGCACGAGGAGCAAAGCGAGGTGAATAAATATATGAAAAAGAGCAATTTCCAATCCTTCGTCAAAAAGGAGTTTTTACACATATTTCGCGACGTGCGCACCATGATGTTGGTGTTGCTGATTCCGGTGGTGCTGATGGTGCTTTTCGGTTTTGCCATCTCCACCGAAATCCACAATCTCAACGTGGCAGTTGTCGTGCCCAACAAGAGCGAAAGCATCCGCCAGGCCGTGAACCGCCTTGCCTGCAACCCCTATTTCACGTTGGTCGATGAGGTGGCAAATACCGACATCGACCCTGTGCTGCGGAGCGGAAAGGCAGATGCCGTCGTCGTTTTCGACGAAGATTACGACCGCATACTCGCCCAGCGCAACGCGGGAATCAACACACCACCGGCGATGCAATTTATCATCGATGCCTCTAACACCAACGTAGCTCAATCGGGCGCCGCCTATTTGCAGCAAGTGTTGGCGGAGAACCACACACCGCAGCAACTCCTCAACCTCCACCTACTCTACAACCCTCAGATGAAGTCGGCCTACAACTTTGTGCCGGGCATCATGGGATTCATTTTCATCCTGATCTGTGCAATGATGGCCTCCGTTTCCATTGTGCGCGAAAAAGAGATGGGCACGATGGAAGTGTTGCTCGTATCGCCCGTGCGCCCCTTCAAGATTATCATGGCCAAGATGATTCCCTACTTCATGATTTCGTGCGTCAATCTGATGACTATTTTGCTCATCGCGCATCATCTCCTGCACGTACCGATGAGTGGTGGATGGTGGGGCATCATCGTTGTATCGCTCATCTACTTAATCCTCTCCTTAACCTTAGGACTCCTCATCTCTACCATCGCCACCTCGCAAGCAGTAGCCCTGCTCGTGTCGGCCATGCTCTTGCTCCTGCCCATGATGATGCTTTCGGGCATGGTGTTTCCGCTCGAAAACCTACCAACCGTGCTGAGTCCGCTACCCAACATCATCCCCGCAAGATGGTACATCCAGGCCATACGCAAACTGATGATTATGGGCCTGCCGCTCTCGGCTGTGTGGCGCGAAGTGCTCATCATGATTGCCATGATTATCGTGCTCCTCGTCGTAGCCCTCAAGCGGTTTAAGGACAAGTTGGAATAAGTACTGCTCCTCCTCCCTCTTGTATCAAAAACACACGCATAATTCCTCCACCAACATGAGCAAACTACTCATACTTCTCCAAAAGGAATTCATCCAGATATTTCGCAATCCCATCATCCCCAAGTTGATATTCATCTTTCCCGTGATGGTGATGCTCGTGATGCCATGGGTCACGACGATGGATGTGCGCAACGTCAGTCTGACCATCATCGACGAAGACAAGTCCACCCTTTCGCGCCGCATCTGTGCAGCCATCAGCGCAACGGACTATTTCGTCATCAACCATTCCGCAGGCACCATCCAGCAGGCCCACGAACTCATTGAAGAGGGCAAAGCAGACGTGATATTGCAAATTCCGCGAAACTTCGAACGCCAGTTATGCACTTCCACGCCCCTTTGCTTGGACATCTCCGCCAATGCCGTTAACGCCAGCAAAGGCGCTATGGGCGGACAATATCTGGCGCAGACCGTGTCACAAACGCTGAAAAGATTACAAAGCGAACGAGGCACCACGCCACCCTCCGAAGCCGTAACCCTACAATACCGCTACAACCCCACCCTCGACTATCGCTACCTCATGATTCCCGCCCTGATGATAATGCTGCTCATCATGATATGCGGATTCCTCTCGGCCATCAACATCGTAGCCGAAAAGGAGGCTGGCACAATCGAGCAAATCAACGTTTCGCCAGTAAGTCGCTTCACCTTCATCCTGGGCAAACTCATTCCCTTTTGGATCATCGGCCTCATCGTCATCACCATCGCCATGACCTTGGCATGGGTCATCTACGGACTTGCGCCAGCAGGGTCGCTATGGAACATTTATCTGGCCACATTGCTATTCATACTCGGATTCTCAGGATTTGGCGTAGCAATAGCAAATCTCTCCGACAACATCCAGCAAACCATGTTCATGATGTTCTTCTTCATCATCAACTTCATGTTGCTCAGCGGACTGCTCACCCCCATCAGTTCGATGCCCCATTGGGCACAGGATATTACCACCCTCCTGCCCCCACGCTATTACATCGAAATCATGCGTTCGGTCTATCTGAAAGGCACCACCTTCATCGAACTCTGGCAGCACTATGCCATGCTCGGCGTCTTCGTCGTCGTCTTCAACCTGCTCGCTGCCCTCACCTATCGCAAACAGTCATAAACAGCAGATACAGAGCTGTGACGCTCTCCGCGTCATGAGAATCCTCACGCCAAAACGCAAAGTGCCCCCCAAGCATATGCATTTAGCAAGGAACACAAAACCTGCCCCCTCGGGAACCCTAAACCACCGGTGGGACACACAATCCGACCCCTCGAAAACCGTCAACCACCGGTGGGACACACAATCCGACCCCTCGAAAACCGCCAACCACCGGTGGTACGCACAATCCGACCCCTAGAAAACCGCCAACCACCG
>JAFOWI010000039.1 GCA_017425985.1 Bacteroidaceae bacterium
ATATATATTATTAAATGAGTGGATGGTAGTTTTTTGCTTTACATGATATGAATGCTTTACAGATATACAAGGCTTCGGCGGGGAGCGGTAAGACGTTTACGCTCGCGGTGGAGTACATCAAGTTGTTGATACAAAATCCGTATGCGTATCGGCATATATTGGCGGTGACGTTTACGAACAAGGCTACGGCAGAGATGAAGATTCGCATCTTGGGGCAGCTCAACGGGATTGCGCATGGGCTGAAGAACTCTGAGGGCTATTTTCAGAAGTTGCTTGAGGACGAGCAAATCAGGGCGCTGAAGCTGAGCGAGACGGAGGTGAGGCGCAGGGCAGGAATGGCTCTGTCGAACCTGCTGCACGACTACCACCGCTTCAGGGTGGTGACGATTGACTCGTTCTTCCAGAGCATTGTGCGCGAATTGGCTTACGAACTGGACCTCACGGCGAATCTGCGCGTTGACCTGAAGGCTAAGGAGGCGATGGCGGAGGCTGTAAGGACGCTCATCGACGACTTGGGGAATGCGCGTACGGACAAGGAGCAGCGGAAGGTGCTGGCACTGATATTTGATTTTGTGAAGGAGCGCATCGACGACGGGCAGTCGTGGCAGATTGCGGAGCGGCTGAGCAGCTTTGGTATGCACATCTTCAACGAGCAGTATCTGAAGCAAAACAAGGCCGACCGCCAAGCGATGGGCGACGCTCAACGGCTGAAGGCGTTCAAGACCACGCTGCGCAAGCGGCGCGACGACGACGTGGACCAGGCGAAGCGCACGGTGGATGCCATCTGGCAGGCGTTGCGACAGAACGGCCTGGACGAGGGTACGCTGAAGGGGAAGTCGCGCGGCGTGGCAGGACTGCTCAACCGCTTGCAGCAGATGACGGCGAAGTCGGACACGAGCAAGGTGCTGGGTACGGCCTGGAAGAAGTATTGCACCTCGGCAACGGAATGGACCGGCGACAAGGCGATGCAGACGTGGGTGCAGACGACGGTGGTGCCGATGCTGAAGGAGGTGGTGGCTACGGTGGAGGACCTGAACACCTGCTGCGTGGTGATGGAAAACCTCAACGAGATGATGCTGCTGAACGCCATCAACGACAAGCTGCGCCGGCAGAACCAGGATGCCAACCGCTTTTTGCTGGCCGACACGGGCCACTTTCTGCGCAGCCTTATCGATGATAGCGATGTGCCCTTCATCTACGAGCGCACAGGTACGCGCTTTCACCACATCATGATTGACGAATTTCAGGACACGAGCGAACTGCAGTGGGACAACTTCCGCCCGCTGCTGCACAACAGTCTGTCGCAATTGCATCGCTGCCTGATTGTGGGCGACGTGAAGCAAAGTATCTATCGCTGGCGCAATAGCGACTGGAGCATCTTCAACGGCATCGAGCAGAGCGAGTTTGCGCCCTACATCAACAGCGTGTCGCTACAGCGCAACTTCCGCAGTGCGGAGCGCGTGGTGGCATTCAACAACGCTGTGTTCAGGGGTGCTGTGGGTGTGGTGCAGGCTTACCATGAATCGCTCTTCGGAGCGCGGTCGGCTGACATCGACGTGGCCTACCACGACGTGGCGCAGCTCGTGAGCGAGAAGAAGCGAGGTCAGGGCTTTGTGCGCATCGACAATGTTGTGGCACAGCCCGACGAGAGCGACACGGAATGCACGCTACGCGCGCTACAGCTCAATCTGACGGAATTGCTCGACGCCGGAGTGCCGCAAAACAAGATTACCATCCTTGTGCGCACAGGTAAGCAGGGCGAAGCCATCGTGCGCCACCTGGAACGTACGATGCCGACGGTAAAGGTGGTGAGCAACGAAGCCTATACGCTCGAAGCCTCGCACGCACTGCAACTATTGGTGCAGGCGCTGCGTGTGCTCAACGAACCCCACGACCGCCTGCAGCTCTGCCAACTCGCACTCGTGTATCAGCGCGATATCCTGAACCGCGCAGTGCAGGACGACTGGGTGAACGCCCTCTTCCGCGCCGCCAATGAGGATAGCGACGTGTTGCTGCCGGCAGCCTTTGCGGAAGTACAGCGCACGGAGTTGAGCCGCATGCCGCTCTACGAGCTGTGCGAACGGCTGTACGAAATCTTTGGGCTCAGCACTGTGACGGGGCAGGACGCTTACCTCTACTGCTTCTACGAAAAACTGCTCGCGTATCTGCAAGAGAAGTCTTCGACGCTTGCAGGCTTCCTGGCATACTGGGATGCGGAGCTGCATTGTCAGCAGGTGCCGATGGGCAACGTCGATGGGCTGCAAATCATGACCATCCACAAATCGAAGGGGCTGGAGTTTCACACGGTGATAGCGCCCTTCTTCGAGTGGCGCGCCGATGGGCTCGACGGTAAGAAGGCGCGCAACTACGTGTGGTGCCGACCGTCGGAAGCGCCCTTCAACGAAGTGCCCATCATGCCCATCCACTATTCTCAGAAGTTGAGTATGACTGCCTTCAGCGAGGACTACAAAGCGGAGGTGCTGCGCCAGTTGGTGGACAATCTGAACCTGATGTACGTGGCGTTTACGCGTGCGGAGCAGAACCTCGTGGTCATCACGCGCAGCAAGCCCGAATCGGGTAAGGCGAAGCAGGACTTCAATCCGACGCTCGACCAGATATTACGCGCTGCGCTCAAGGCTTTCCCCGAAATTGAAGAAGCGCCCACGATGCGCACGGAAGAGTTGGCCGACGACAACGGTCCCGGCATGCGCCACGAAACGGGGACGATGGGTTACGTGGCTGAGGAGGCAAAGACCGACGACGACGGCAACCTGCTGACGCAGCAACCCGCTTCGCTTATGCAGCCGTTTTACCATGAACCCTTGGCAGCCACCTTTGTGCAGTCGAACGAGTCGCTGCGCTTCACGGCGCCCCTCGATGAGCGCACAGCCGATGAGGAAGCGCGTAGCTACGTGATGCTCGGCAACATTGTGCACCACATATTGGAGCACATCGAGCATGCCGACGAGTTGGGCGCAGCGCTGCATCGTGCGGAATGCGACGGACTGTTTGCCGACGAGGCGCAACGCAAGGAAGTGGAAACGCTGCTCACCACGGCGCTGCAGACGAGTGAGGCGGCAGAATGGTTTGCTCCGAACTGGCGCGTGATGAACGAGTGTCGCATATTATATAAGAATGAGGAGGGCACGCTCAAGACTTGCAGGCCCGACCGCGTCATCACCGACGGCGAGCGTACCATCGTCATCGACTACAAAACGACGCACCGCGAACCCTCGGCAGCGCTCCGCAAGGGGTATCAGGCGCAGGTGGCGGACTACATGCACCACCTCCGGGATATGGGTTATGGCGATGTGGAAGGGTATGTGTGGTATGTTGCTCAGGGGGTGGTTGAGCGGGTTTGAGGGGTGTGCGGAATTTTTTGAGAGTACAACTTTTAGAGTACAGATAACAGAGTACAGAGTACAACTGCCATCCGGATGATGTAGGGGCCACTTTATGTCGGCCCGCACGCCGTGGGCGGCGTAATAATTTTGTCTCACACAGACTTCACGGAATTTGCGGTTCACTGCGTTCCCGCCCATCCGGATGGGGTGCACAAGCAGAGCGTGTGCAAGGTCTGTGTAAGTCTGTGACGTCTGTGTGAAAAAAATAATTGTCACACGAGAAATTTATTTCCATGTGGCTGGTGCGGTGATTTTTGTCTCACACAGACTTCACGGAATTCACAGAATTTGCGGTTCACTACGTTCCCGCCCATCCGGATGGTAGCTGTGCTCTGAACTCTGTGCTCTGTACTCTAAAAAATGTACCTCTTATTCATTACGCCGTTCCGGCGTGCGG
>JAFOWI010000040.1 GCA_017425985.1 Bacteroidaceae bacterium
AATTTTTGCATTTTTTTAATGTGTGGAGTAATTTTGCAAAGAAATTTTAAGAATATATCTCCAAAACTGTATGCAAGACATTCGTAACATTGCAATCATTGCCCATGTGGACCATGGGAAAACTACTCTTGTTGACAAGATGTTGCAAGCAGGCAACTTGTTTCGCGCCAATCAGCAGACGGGCGAGTTGATACTTGACAACAACGACCTTGAGCGCGAAAGAGGAATCACCATCCTGTCGAAGAACGTTTCCATCAATTATAAGGGCACTAAAATTAATATCATCGACACTCCGGGTCACTCTGACTTTGGGGGCGAGGTGGAGCGTGTGCTCAACATGGCTGACGGTTGCATTCTTCTGGTCGATGCCTTCGAAGGACCGATGCCTCAGACGCGATTCGTATTGCAGAAGGCTTTGGAAATAGGGCTTAAACCGCTCGTGGTGGTCAACAAGGTGGATAAGCCTAACTGCCGCCCCGAGGAGGTCTATGAGATGGTGTTCGACCTTATGTGCGACCTTGATGCCACGGAGGAGCAGCTCGACTTTACGGTCGTTTATGGCTCTGCAAAGAACAATTGGATGGGTCCCGACTATGCTTCGCCCACCGGCTCCATCGATTACTTGCTCGACAAGATTGTGGAAATCATTCCCGCGCCCGAGCGCCACGAGGGAACGCCGCAGATGCTCATCACCTCGCTCGATTACTCAAACTACACGGGGCGCATCGCTATCGGACGCGTACATCGCGGCGAGGTAGCTGAGGGGATGAACGTCACGATAGCACACCGCGACGGTACGTTCGAAAAAACAAAAATCAAGGAAGTTCATACCTTTGAGGGTATGGGCCGAGTGCGCACGAGCAGCGTGGGTAGTGGCGACATCTGTGCCGTAGTGGGGCTCGAACGCTTCGATATAGGCGACACCATCTGCGATTTCGAAAACCCCGAGCCGCTTCCGACCATTGCCATCGACGAGCCAACCATGTCCATGCTCTTCACAATCAACAACTCGCCCTTCTTCGGCAAGGAAGGCAAATATTGCACCTCGCGCCACATTGGTGAGCGCCTTGAAAAAGAGCTTGAAAAGGACCTGGCGCTGCGCGTGAGCAAGACGGAGGGTGCCGATGCCTGGGTTGTGAGCGGTCGAGGCGTGCTCCATCTTTCCGTATTGGTCGAAACGATGCGTCGCGAGGGCTACGAACTCCAAGTAGGCCAGCCGCAGGTGATTTATAAGGACATCGACGGCGTGCGCCACGAGCCTATCGAAGAGCTCACCATCAATGTGCCCGAGGAGTTCTCATCAAAAATGATTGACATGGTGACGCGCAGAAAGGGCGACGTGACATCGATGCTCACCATTGGCGACCGCATCGATATCGAGTTCAACATACCTTCGCGCGGCATTATCGGACTCCGTACAAACGTCCTTACTGCCTCACAAGGCGAGGCGATTATGGCACACCGCTTTAAAGAATACCAGCCCTATCGTGGCGACATCGTTCGCCGCCAGAATGGTTCGATGATAGCGCTCGAAACGGGTACTGCCTTTGCTTATGCCATCGACCACTTGCAGGACCGCGGC
>JAFOWI010000041.1 GCA_017425985.1 Bacteroidaceae bacterium
ACCCCCTTCCTTGCTGAAGGCGCTGTAGCTGCAATGGAACCCCAGGTGAAGGCTGCACGCCAGGCGCTCGAAGACGGCACTTGCGCAGGCAACGACTTCTTGGGTTGGCTCCACCTCCCTTCTTCAATCACTGCTGAAGAATTGGCTGACATCAATGCAACTGCTCAGACATTGCGCGAAAACTGTGACACCATCGTCGTTGCTGGTATTGGCGGTAGCTACCTCGGTGCGCGCGCCATTATCGAAGCGCTCGGCAACAGCTTCGAATGGTTGGTGAACGATGGCAAGAATCCCGTAATCCTCTTTGCCGGTAACAACATTGGCGAAGATTATCTTTACGAGCTTACAACTTACCTCAAGGACCGCAAGTTTGGCGTAATCAACATTTCTAAGTCGGGCACAACGACTGAAACAGCGCTCGCCTTCCGTCTCCTCAAGCGCCAGTGCGAAGAGCAGCGCGGTAAGGACATGGCACGCAAGGTAATCGTTGCGATTACCGACGCTAAGCGCGGTGCAGCTCGCGTAACAGCCGATAAGGAAGGCTACAAGAGCTTCATCATCCCCGACAATGTCGGAGGTCGTTTCTCTGTGCTCACTCCCGTAGGTCTTCTTCCCATCGCTTGTGCCGGCTTCGACATCGAAGCGTTGGTAAAGGGTGCTGCTGATATGGAAAAGCTCACTGCTACCGACGTGCCCATGCAGGAAAATCCCGCTGCCATGTATGCTGCTGTGCGCAACGCCCTCTATCAGGATGGTAAGAAGATTGAAATCATGGTGAACTATCAGCCTAAGCTCCACTATGTCAACGAATGGTGGAAGCAGCTTTACGGTGAGAGCGAAGGCAAGCAGCATAAGGGCATCTTCCCCGCAGCTGTGGATTTCTCAACCGACCTTCACTCTATGGGACAGTGGATTCAGGACGGCGAACGTACGGTGTTCGAAACGGTTATCTCTGTTGAAGAACAGCGCCACACGCTCCTCTTCCCCCACGACGACGAAAACCTCGACGGCCTTAACTTCCTCGAAGGCAAGCGTGTGGACGAAGTCAACAAGATGGCTGAACTCGGTACGCTCCTTGCTCACGTTGACGGCGGTGTGCCCAACTTGCGCATTGCGATGTCAAAGCTCGATGAGTACAACATCGGCCAGCTCATTTATTTCTTCGAAGTAGGTTGCGGCATCAGCGGTTTGCTCCTCAATGTGAACCCCTTCGACCAGCCCGGTGTTGAGGACTACAAGCGCAACATGTTTGCCCTCCTCGGCAAGCCCGGCTATGAAGCTCAGACCGAAGCTATCAAGGCGCGTATCTAAGCCCTTGACGATTTAAAATCATACTAACATCACACTTACGATGCTCCCATGCATGTTGACGACCGACTGTGTGGGAGCATTGTTGCAAACTATACAGATGAAGCTACACCATCTTCCGAGCGCAGTCTTTTTCGACATGGACGGAGTGCTCTTTGACAGCATGCCTGCCCACGCCAGGTCGTGGGAACTTATAGCCAAGAACTTTGGCT
This sequence comes from Bacteroidaceae bacterium, assembly GCA_017425985.1. Lineage (GTDB taxonomy): Bacteria > Bacteroidota > Bacteroidia > Bacteroidales > Bacteroidaceae > Alloprevotella. The sequence continues at coordinate 1,521 of JAFOWI010000041.1, forward strand.
TCGACTTTCCTTACGAGGAGGTCTTCATGAATGAGGGCCGAACCGGATTTTCTACGATAAACATGCTCATGCAGCGCACCTTTGGCCGCGATGCTACGCAGCAGGAGATTGATGATATCTACGCTGCCAAGTGTGTGGAGTTCAACAAGTATCCCGAGGCAGAACGCATACCCGGAGCGCTGGAGTTGCTGCTTAAGATTGCAGCGCAAGGTATTCCTGCGTTTGTCGTGACGGGCAGTGGGCAAGACTCCCTGCTCTCGCGCATTCAAAACAACTTTCCAGGCGTCTTCAATGCTGAAAATATCATTTCCAGTAAAGATGTTAAGCACGGCAAACCCCACCCCGAGCCCTATCTCATGGCGTTGGAGCGTGCTGGCATTGATGCCGAGCAGGCCGTCGTAGTAGAAAATGCGCCCCTAGGCGTACGTTCGGCTAAGGCGGCAGGTATTTTTACCATTGCTGTCAACACGGGTCCGCTAAAGCCCGGAGCACTCCTTGATGAAGGTGCCGACATCGTTTTCGATTCAGTAGAGCAGCTCTGCAGCGAGTGGGACAACCTGTTTTGATGTGTTTGGCATTTTTATAGCCACAATATTTTTGGGCAAAATAAAAAAAGGTCTGCGTTCCAATACACGATTGGGGTGCAGACCTTTTCAAATTATGAAACAAAAATTACTTTTAAAAGATATTTTTCGAGGGAGTTAGTTCGCTGCCATATAAGGGATAGCGGGCGATACCTGAGCCTTTAAAGTTGCTAAGCCTTCAGCATCGTTGGTGATGATGGTTTCAGAACCGTCGGCAGCATATACAGTCAATGTTTCGTCAGCATTCACCTTTACGAGGGGAGTTGTCACGCCGTTTGCTTCGTAGCTCCAGAGCTTGCTTTCGCTGTCAAAGTGGAGGTAAGCTACTTCCTTTGTTGTTTCGTTGCTGATGGTGTAGCCGGTTTCGGTAGTTGTGAGCAAGTAGAAGTCGCCATTGCTGCCTACCATGGGAGTAGTCTTTCCGGCATTAGCCAAGAGCTGTTCGCCTGTCCAGAATTCTACAGTATTGAGCACGATAGAGTCAACGAAGAGGCAGATACCGTAAGCAGGTGAGAGTACAAAGCCGATAATCGCGTTGAGATATTTATTGCCGGTAACGTTGCTTACCCAATTAGCATATTTATTAAATAAAGAGAACGAGCCGATACATGAAGTACAAAGTGTGCTTGCTGCCAATACGAGCATTGCACCGCTGAAGATGATTTTTTTCATAGTTAGTTGGTTTTAATTTGATTTGTTGTTTAACCTTCGCTGACAAATTTACAATAATGAATTTGAAATCTGCAAGTAAAATCTGAAGTTTTTGCATTTTCTTAGCATTTTTTTTGAAAATGATGTTCTACAAAATAGTTTTAGCGCAGCGAGCATGCGTAAGCTG
>JAFOWI010000042.1 GCA_017425985.1 Bacteroidaceae bacterium
GATTCTTGATGAAAAAAGAATGGTTTGTGTGGCCACTTGGTATTCTTTTTCGCAAACTTGGTGGCTTTCCCGTTTATAGAAATAAAAACTGCAGCATGACCGATGCACTTGCAGAGCACATGAAAGCAAGTACAAAATTAGAATTAGCCATTACTCCCGAAGGTACTCGTTCGCTCACTCACAAATGGAAGCGCGGTTTTTATTATATTGCCCTTAAAGCACAAGTACCCATTCAACTTTACGAATTGGATTATAAAAACAAAGTAATCCGCTGTAATTTAGAATTAATGCCTTCCGGCGATGTCGAGGCCGACATGAAAATCATTATGGATTACTATAAAAATGCTAATGCAAAATATCCTCACAAATTTGCGATTGAAAAATTATAGTAATACAAATGTAATTGTAAATACTCTTTTGCATTTTTAATATCATAGGTTTAAATACTAATGAAACTACTCATCATTCTTTCCTTTGCTATACTATTTACTTCAACGACACGTGCTACTACTGCTGACCGCAGAAAGAAGAAAGCGCGCGTCGTTTTAACGCATAAACAAAAGCAAGAGAGAATGTTAGCAGACAGCCTTAGTGTTTATTTCAAAAACTACACCACTCCATCTTTTAAACCTAGAAGACCTGCAAGTATCGACTCCGTACGATTAGATTTCAATCAAAAGGAAGTGCATATCTATCCTACAGAAAACTTTTTCGGACAGACGCTTGAACTTCAACAAATAGAATTAATTTCTTCTGCTCTAACAGATTATCTTCCCATACAATATTCGGATTACAAGATAAAGCTGTTCGGAAAATATGCTCAACCTATAGAAGAATTAGTACCCAATTTTGCAAGAACATCTGACATAGATAGCACAAGACTTTGGAATCACCTTAATTATTCAGGAGAACCTTGGGTACAACATCTTAGTCGCCCATACTCAATCACGAAAGGTTTATACAATCGCCACTTAGCTGTAACTCCAAGTCACGGCAGGTTTTATCGAAACAAGCGCAATCAGTGGGAATGGCAACGCCCCTATCTCTTTACAACGGCTGAAGATTTATTAACTCAATCAATCGTGTTACCCTATCTGTACCCAATGCTGGAAAATGCAGGTGCATATATCATCAACCTAAGGGAGCGCGATAAGCAAACGGAATGTATTATTGTTGACAATGATACACCCAACTCTGCGTCACACTACCTGGAAGAAACATCCTCGAATCAATCATGGTCAACCATCTCCGCGGGCAATGCTTTTGCAATGCCCAATCTGCCCATCGAAGACAATATTAATCCTTTCAAATTGGGTACCGCTCGTAGTATTGTAAGTACGGCTGACATTGAAAATCTTGCGACTGCAAAATGGATTCCTAAATTTCCGAAAACGGATGAATATGCTGTTTACGTAAGTTATTCGTCATTGCCTAATAGCACAGACCAGGCCATCTACACTGTCAAACATCTTGGTGGAGAATCAAAAGTTGCTGTTAACCAACGAATAGGTGGCAATACATGGGTCTATATTGGAACCTATAAATTCAGAGAAGGCGTTGACGAATCACAAGGAGTTGAACTCAGTAATTATAGTGCAACCGAAAGCATCATAACGGCTGACGCTGTGAGGTTTGGTGGAGGCATGGGTAAGAATATGCGTGGAAACTCCACAAGCAACCTTCCTGCTTACCTTGAAGCAGCACGCTATTATTGCCAATGGGCCGGATTACCCACTGAGCTTTATAACACAGAAAAAAGCGAGAACGATTATGTTGACGACCTCAGATGCCGTTCCAATTTCATAAACTATCTTGCCGGAGGTTCTGTTTACGCTCCCGACACATGCGGTCTTCATGTGCCAATCGAATTGTCATTGGCTGTTCACACTGATGCCGGTATTAAGCCCGACCATTCTGTGTTTGGCACGCTCAGCATTAGCACGAATCACATTGAAAAAAAATTAGAGCAACTGCAATCAGGAATTTCGCGCATGGCTTCGCACGACTTTGCACAATTACTTGCAAAAAATCTGACTTCCGATTTATCCGCAACCCTTGGCATTGAATGGTCGCGCCGAGAAACGTGGAACCGAAATTATAGCGAAACACGCGTACCACTCATTCCATCCGCCATCATCGAACTCCTTTCACATCAGAATTTCACCGATATGCGCTATGCGCACGACCCTCACGTCAAATTCGCGATTGCGCGCAGTTTATATAAAAGCATTTTGCAATATGTAAACTATCAGCACGGCATTACCGACTACCAGGTTCAACCTCTCCCGGTAAATACTTTTGCAGCACAATTTATTGACGAAAAGGGATGCGTTCGACTCACGTGGGAACCAACAATCGACATTCTTGAGCCATCAGCTCAGCCAACAGGCTACGTGGTTTATACGCGCAAGGGAGCAAGAGATTTTGACAATGGCGTGTTTGTTCATACCAATGAATACGAGGTTAACATTGAATCCGACGAGCAATATTCCTTTAAAGTAGTTGCAGTCAACGATGGCGGAAGCAGTTTTCCTTCCGAAACATTAGCTGTTTACCATTCGTCAACCCCCAATGCTCCCGAAGTGCTTATCGTCAATGGCTTTACGCGATTATCCGGTCCTGCATTAATCATGCAAGGAGATTCCCTTGGATTTGACCTCAATGAGGACGCAGGAGTTCCTTACTTGTACAACAGTTCGTACTGCGGTCCACAAATCTGCTTCGATACGCTCTATGCAGGAAAAGAAGGCCCCGGCGCATTAGGCTTCAGCAGCGAAGAGTGGATAGGACAAGAAATTGCAGGCAATACGTTTGACTTTCCGTCAGAACACGGCTATGCGATGCACGGCATGCCTGTAAGTTACGCTTCATGCAGTCGCGACGCAGTTGAAAAAGGCAACATCTTGCTCAATGACTTCGCCGTTGTCGATCTCATACTTGGTGCGCAACGCGACGTGCCCCACAATATTAAGTCGGCAAAAACTTTCAGTCCCAATTTGTGTGACCGGCTTTCTACGTACCTTTACAATGGCGGCGCGCTGTTCGTTAGCGGAAACCATTTGGGAGCCGACATGACTTCCCCCGAAGAGCAAACTTTCCTAAACGAACAATTAAAACTGCAATTTGTAGGAAAAGAAAATGTTGACAGCATCGGATGCCTCACAGGATTGAATCTGCAGATACCACTCTACAATGCGCATAGCTCCATCCATTATCCCGTAGTCCGTCCTGACGCACTCGCACCGACGCATCCTGAAGCTTTCACGGCATTCATCTATCCCAATGGAGTTTCTGCAGGAATTGCCTATCCGGGCAGTGATTACAGAGTCATCAGCCTTGGCGTTCCCTTTGAGTGCATTTCGGACAAAGAAATTCAGCGCACTTCGATGCACGCCATCCTGCAATTTCTATTGGAGCGATAGCATTCATCTTTCCTCTCTCTGAGTATAAATAAAAAACAACTATTCATTATGCCACAGATACAACTCAACAAAACAGCAACCCACTTCTTGGAGATAACTGACAACGACTTTGAAGTGATTAAAAAATATTTCCTTTTTCGCGACCTCATTGACAGCACAGGATATGTCACAGAAGACGTACTCGAAAAACTGAAACTAAACATTAAGTCCATCATGACGAGCACTCAACCTATGCCCGAGGATTTAGTGGAATTCTATCTGAACATCATTTGCCACGACAAAATGAAAGCCTTCGGACTGAAGCAACTCATCGAGGCTTACGTCGAATGGCACAAGTAACCATTTCCTTCAATTATTAAAAATAGAACCCTCTCCCCCACTTTGCTCCATGCAATATCAACTGACAGATTGGCTTCCTACAACCAAAAAGGAGATGGAACTCCGCGGTTGGGACAAGTTGGACATCATTTTGTTCAGCGCTGATGCTTATGTCGATCATCCATCTTTTGGCGCAGCAGTTATTGGGCGCCTTTTAGAGGCTGAAGGCTATCGTATTGCAATTGTTCCGCAACCCGACTGGCATGGTGACTTCCGCGATTTCAAGAAGTTGGGACGTCCGCGCCTCTTCTTCGGCATAGCGCCTGGTTGTATGGATTCCATGGTGAATAAATACACCGCCAACAAGCGCTTGCGCTCCGAAGATGCCTATTCCCCCAATGGGCGTCACGACATGCGTCCGGAATATCCTACTATTGTTTACACGCAGATTCTCAAGCAACTCTATCCCGACGTCCCTGTAGTCCTCGGAGGGATTGAGGCTTCGCTGCGCCGACTTTCTCACTACGACTATTGGCAAGAGCGTTTGCGTCCCGGTATTCTTAAGGACAGTGGAGCCGACTTACTCATTTATGGCATGGGTGAATTGCCCATGACTGATTTGTGCAGCAATATCGAGAATTACATTACGCACCATGAAGACGCAGCGTTGCTCACCGTCAGCGAGCTTCATGCCATGCTGCGCAAGCATCCCATTCAGCAAACCGTTACCTACGTCCACGAGCAAGATATTCATGGCGGCATTACGCCCAACGACATTGTGCTTCATTCTTACGAAGAGACGCTGAGAAATCCGAAGGCGCAAGCAGCAAACTTCAAGCATATTGAAGAAGAAAGCAACCGACTCACACCTCAGCGCATCTTGCAACAAACCGGCGATAAGTATATGGTAGTCAATGCGCCCTATCCGCCCATGACAACCGAGCAACTCGACCGCTCATTCGACTTTCCCTACACACGTTTGCCGCATCCGAAATACAAAGACAAACGTATTCCGGCATTCGACATGATTAAATTCTCTGTCAACGTGCATCGCGGTTGTTTCGGTGGTTGCTCCTTCTGCACCATCTCTGCACATCAGGGAAAATTCATCTCCAGTCGTAGCAAAGAAAGCATCATGCGAGAGGTTAAGAAAGTTACGGAAATGCCCGACTTCAAAGGACATCTTTCCGACCTTGGAGGACCTTCGGCAAACATGTATGCCATGCATGGAAAGGACCTCGAACTCTGCAAAAAGTGCAAGCGCCCCTCGTGTGTGCATCCCAAGATTTGTCCCAATATGAGCAACGACCACCGCCCCTTGCTCGATATTTATCGCTCCGTGCGAACGATGCCCGGCATCAAGCGCGTGACGATAGGCTCGGGCGTTCGTTACGACCTTTTGCTCCATCGCACAGGCGATACTGCTATCGATAAAGCAACTGACGACTACACACGCGAACTCATCCTTCACCACGTCAGCGGTCGCCTAAAAGTGGCACCCGAACATACCTCTGACCGCGTGCTCCACCTCATGCGCAAACCGCCATTCGAACAGTTTGAGCGCTTCAAGCAAATCTTTGATCGCATCAATCATTCGGCAGGACTGCGTCAGCAAATCATCCCTTACTTCATCAGTTCACACCCTGGATGTACGCCTGAAGATATGGCAGAACTTGCAGCACTCACCAAGCGTTTGGACTTCCAGTTAGAACAAGTGCAGGACTTCACCCCCACGCCCATGACCGTGAGTACCGAAGCATGGTACACCGGAGTCCATCCTTATACGCTGCAACCCGTTTATTCAGCACACAGCGCTGCCGACAAGTTGCGTCAACGTATGTTCTTCTTCTGGTACAAACCCGAGGAGCGACAAAAGATTATTGCAGAACTCCGCCGCATCAATCGCCCCGACCTGATAGACAAACTTTTTGGGGCTACCTATAAATCGAAAACTCCAGCACGCCCGGAGCAGAAGAAATCCTACAAACCTCGTAAAAAGTAAAAAACAACTCACCCGCTTATGTCTTGTCTTCGAGTTTTATTGTGCATCATCTTTCCGCCGTTGGCAGTGCTCGACCGCGGTTGTGGTTCCATTCTCATCGTAACGATACTCACCTGTTGCGCGTGGGTACCCGGCGTACTCGCTGCACTCATTATATTAAATAAGAACAATTAATCGACTTGCGCACGAAGAGAGGAAAAAAAGCCAATGAAGATTAACGACGAAAAGCGCATCGTAGCGCAAATGATTCGCCTCTACTGCAGCAAGCACGAAGGCAACGAACAGCTTTGCACAGCCTGCGAGCAGCTCCTCACCTACGCCCACGCGCGCCTTGAGCGATGCAAGTTTGGCGATGCCAAGCCCACCTGCCGCCGCTGCCCCATCCACTGCTACCGCCCCGACATGCGACTTCGGATGCAAGCCGTCATGCGCTATGCCGGTCCGCGCATGCTCCTTCATCACCCCATCAGCGCACTCCAACATTTGTGGAACGAGCTCAACAGTCCCTCCCATCAAACCGCGCCTGCGCGCAAGCCCAAACCGAGCGATTCGGCACCCTGAAAAAGCCGTTATAAACTTCGTTGATTAAGCAATAAACAAAATCTATTTGCATAATTCAAAAACTTCGTGTAATTTTGCTCACGAAATCAAACAACAACTAACAAATTTAATCACCTTAAAAAAATTTACAACTATGACAAAGAGTATTAAAGGCACACGCACAGAAAAGCACTTGATGATGACATTCGCCGGCGAATCACAGGCACGTATGCGTTACACATATTTTGCAAGTGTTGCAAAGAAGGAAGGCTTCGAACAAATCTCAGCCATCTTCCTCGAAACAGCTGAACAGGAAAAGGAACACGCAAAGCGCATGTTCAAGTACCTCGAAGGAGGCATGGTTGAAATCACAGCAAAGTATCCCGCAGGCGTCATCGGCACAACCATCGACAACCTCAAGGCTGCTGCTGCAGGCGAACACGAAGAATGGGCTGACGACTATCCCAAGTTTGCCGACGTTGCTGACGAAGAAGGCTTCCCCGAAATCGCAGCAATGTACCGCGCAATTTCTATCGCTGAAAAGGGCCACGAAGAACGCTACCTCAAGCTCCTCCACAACGTTGAAAACTGCAACGTATTCAAGAAGGACGGCAAGGTATTCTGGCAGTGCCGCAACTGCGGATTCATCACTGAAGACGTCGAAGCTCCCGAACTCTGCCCCGCATGCAAGCACGCTCAGGCTTACTTCGAAGTAATGAAGCAAAACTTCTAAACCTCTAAAACCCCACCAAAGGAGGAAAGAGCACTTTCTGACGCACAGACACAAAACATCTACTTACGCCACGAAACGCTCTTTCCCCCTTTTTTCTTCTCCTCCCCACCACAACCGGGAAGGCTTACCGACAACCTTAAACCTGAAACCACACACAGTACAAACCTTAATCACCTAATATCCACATGTTAAAGATTGGCGATAAAATCCCCGAAATCCTCGGCACAAACGAAAACGGCGAAACCCTGCTCAGCAGCAACTTTAAGGGCAAAAAACTCGTGCTCTACTTCTACCCCAAGGACAACACCTCGGGATGCACTGCCGAAGCATGCAGCCTGCGCGACAACTATGCCCAACTCCGCTCACAAGGCTACGAAATTGTAGGCGTAAGCAAAGACTCTGCCACATCGCACCAAAACTTCATTGCCAAACACGAGCTTCCCTTCACCCTCATCGCCGACACCGACACCACCCTGCATCAGGCATTCGGCACCTGGGGCGAAAAGTCAATGTGCGGACGCAAATACATGGGCACACTTCGCACCACCTTCATCGTCAACGAAGATGGAGTCATCACACACATCTTTGAACCCAAAAAGATTAAGACGAAGGAGCACGCCGAGCAAATCCTGAAACTCAACGATTAAAAATCAACTCTCCAAAAGGCTGAAAGGCGAAAAAGTAATTACTTTCGGACTTTCGGGAGTCCCGGAAATGAAAAAGTAATTACTTTCGGACTTTCGGGAGTCCCGGAAACGCAAAAGTAATTACTTTCGGACTTTCGGGGGTCCCGGAAATGAAAAAGTAATTACTTTCGGACTTTCGGGGGTCCCGGAAACGCAAAAGTAATTACTTTCGGACTTTCGGGGGTCCCGGAAACGCAAAAGTAATTACTTTCGGGCTTTCGGGGGTCCCGGAAACGCAAAAGTAATTACTTTCGGGCTTTCGGGGGTCCCGGAAACGCAAAAGTAATTACTGACGCCATCTCCAACAAGCCCTACAATCTAAACAAACAAAGCTTTACGTTCATGTTAAAGCATTTATTTATTAACTCATAAAAAAATTATAAACCATGAAACAAATCCCATTATTCGACGACTCTCGTCTTCAAGTACCCGAAGCATTCAACTTCTTCTTACGCGTTGATGAAGCAGCAAATGCATTGCTCAAACTGGAGTCTGACAAAGCGATGGTCAATGATTACCACGCAGCTGTCGTAGCATTCGACGAAGTGCTTGTCAGAAGCCGAAAGAACAGTAAGACTGCCACACAAAGCGAAGCCGACGAAGCATTCGACAAGATTTTTCGCTCTGCACGCAACTATGCAAAGGCAATGTCAGGCCACCCCACAGCTGCTGTAGCAACTGAAGGTGAGGTTCTATGGGACATCTTCCAAAAGTATGGCGACATTTCAAGCCTCAATTACGACAAGGAATACAGCTACGCCCACAACCTCGTTCAGGACTTAGAAGCCCTCACCTCAGAGCAAATGGAGCTGCTGCACTTCGCACCATGGTACGAAGCACTCGTCGTTGGCGTCGCAACCTTCACAAATGCGCGCACCAGCAAAACCCTGGAAGATGCAACATACATCACAGGACTCGTTGAGGAAAATCGCCTGGCAACTTCGGCGGCTTACAAGAACCTCGTGTTGCGCGTCAATGCCCTCGCCGTAGTCAATGGAGAAGAGCCCTACGCACAGTTCATTGATTTCGTCACTCAAATCATTGAGGACGCCAAAGCCCTCATCAAGCAGCGCGACACACGCAATGCCAAGAAAAAGGAAGAAGAAGAAGCCGAGACCGACGACACTCCGACCGACGGTACGACAACCGACGAAACGACCACAGCATAACAATGCTAACCCCACATTTCTCCCACAGACGAACGCCCCCCGGCACAACCCATCAAAGGCGTCTCCCGTCCGTGGGAGAAATCATTGCATATCGCCCACATCACACACACACAAACACTCCCCACCCCATGCCTATCGTTCACATCTCCCAGCTCGACCATCCCGAGTTAGCCCCATACACATCGCTCACCGAGGCCCAACTGCGCAACCGCCTCAACCCCGACCAAGCAATCTTCATTGCCGAAAGTCCGAAAGTCATCAACGTAGCCCTCAATCGAGGCTACGCGCCCCTATCCCTGCTCTGCGAAGAGCGCCACATCGAGGGCGACGCCGCATCCATCATCGAGCGATGCCCGGACCTCACGGTCTATACCGGCAGCCGCGAAATGCTCGCCACCCTCACGGGCTACACGCTCACACGCGGAGTGCTCTGCGCCATGCGTAGGCCCGAGCCGTTGTCGCTCGAGCAGGTCGCGAAGGAAGCACGTCGCATTGTCGTCATCGATGGCGTAGTCGATGCCACAAACATCGGCGCCATCTTCCGCTCAGCAGCAGCCATTGGCATCGACGCCGTACTGCTCACCCCCACCTCGTGCGACCCCTTCAACCGTCGCTCCATCCGCGTGTCGATGGGCACAGTCTTCCAAGTTCCCTGGACATGGATTCCCGAAGGCGCGCAAGCACTCAAACCATTAGGCTTCAAGACGGCAGCAATGGCGCTGAGCGACAACTCCCTCCCACTCGACGCCCCCGAACTCAAGCAAATCCCACGCCTCGCACTCATCATGGGCACCGAGGGCGACGGACTCCCCCAATCTACCATCGACAGCTGCGACTACGTAGTGCGCATCCCCATGAAGCACGGCGTCGATTCGCTCAACGTAGCAGCCGCCGCAGCCGTTGCATGCTGGGAACTCCGCATCAAGGAATAAGACTTTTTTCTTCTTCCGTAAACAAAACCGAAGCAAACGCATCGGATAAACTCGAAACAACCGCAAGAAATGGAGTGGCTAAAAATAACAACCAGCACTGAAATGGTGCGCGTGCGAACGGACGAAATCGTCTATGTCAAGGCGGATGGCAACTACTCCGACCTCATGCTCGTCAACGGACAGTGCAGAAAGATGACCTTCCAGTTACATCAAATCGAAGACGTATTCAAACAACTACAAAACAACATGTTCGTGCGCGTGGGACGCAGCCTCATCGTCAACAAGCGCTACGTCTTTGTCATCAACCTCACGGAGCAGAAACTCATCTTTACCGGAAAGTCTTTATCTACACAAATCAACTCCATCAAAGTGTCGCGCGAAGCACTCAAGCAACTCATGGATTTATTAACAAACGAACGGGGAGACCAAGCAAATGAACAATAATCAACCCTCACACCAACGCCCCACCCCCGAAGTGGCAATCATCACCATTGAGCGCGATGAAGAGCAAGCCTCAACCCCTATAATCAGCAACAGGCCGAAGCGTCGCCACCCACTCCTGTGGATAACTGCTATCGCACTCCTCTTCCTCGGAATCGGCGCTGCGCTCTACGCCTACAAATCATGGCATTTCTACCACAACCTGGGAGTAACCATCTCATGCACACCCGCTCAGAACATCGAAAAGCTCAAGGCAACTCCTGCCCCCCGGGAGCCGCAAATCGTCATGACCACCGACAGCATCCTGGGCGTAGGCCTCAACATCTATACCCTCCACGGCGTCGCGGGAACGATTGAATTTCAGGAACCCGACACGGCCGATGCCTCCGTTTACCTCTATTGCCGCTCAGCCGACTTCAAAGCCGACGGCAGCTACATCGGTTCGCTGATAGCCCAAGGTAAGGAATTGGCAAACAGCAACAAGCGCCTTGGCTACATGGCAATGGCTAACGGCAACAACGTCGTAGGCATCGCGCGCAGCGAGGAAGTTAAGGACTACGTCGCGAAGCAAAACGGCAGTTTCTTCCGTCAGTTCATACTCGTAAGCAATGGCGAACTCCCTCCCCGCTTCTACCTTCACGGCAAAGTCGAACGATGCGCCATGGGCAGAATCGACAACCAAATCTACTACATCACCTCGCGCAACAGAGAAACCATGTGGAGCTTTGCCGACGCCCTGCGTGAATACGGATTCACCGATGCCATCTACATCACAGGCGGCAAGGACTACGCATTCTATCGCGACAAGGAAGGCAAGCGCCACGACATCCACAATCCCGCAGACTATCCACACAAAAAGTGGGCAGGCATCATCCCCTGGCTGGTGTTCCGAAAAAGCAAATAGTCAGTGGGTAACTTAGTGAGTGGGCATTCATCATTCATACAAAAACTCAAGGAGTTCGTACAGCGGACTCCTTTTTATTTTACCTTGAAGGGGGGGATGTGGGTAATTTTGCGATAGAAAAAGTAAAGGTTGAATAATTTTGTAATTATTTCATAATTGCTGCGGGTGCTACTGTGGTAAATATTCCCGATACTACGGGTTATTGCCTACCGAACGAGTAC
>JAFOWI010000043.1 GCA_017425985.1 Bacteroidaceae bacterium
CGTTTTTGTAGTCCTCATACTGATTTCTTGCAAAATCAACGGCAAGGAGGCCGCCCAGATAAAGACCAAATGTATTGTCAATATCATAGGCACTTGCAATCCACTTCTGACCGTCGTAGGTAAAGAAAAGCTGATTCTTTCCGAAACCGTCATTGTTGCAGATGATAACACCGTACAGATAATAGTCAATCAGACTTTCTACATCGAAGTAGTTGCCGATTCCAGATACAAATTCCTCGTCCGTACTGTTCATAACGAAACGGATCGCTTCGTTCCACCGGTTCTTGATGGATGCAGGAACAATGTCATGCACTTCATCCGTCCAGTCGGATTCGTCAATGTTGGCTTCTGCCCGGAAGCAACCGGATACATAGTTTTCGCCGCAGAGAATACAGTGGTTGTCCAGTTCGTCATCCATGTTAGCCATCCACGCATCTTTGGGGATGTTCAGTGTATATCTACCTTGATAGACACCATCGGCATAGACCTTGACCGGGAAACCATCGACAGCACCATGATTCGGGGATGTTCTCAGCAGTTCGGGAATCTGTGCATAATTAGCTCTGGACTTCACTACATCGCCCCACAGCCTTGCGGAAACGATGTCGTAAGCCTTGAGTTCGTAGAATGAAGCGTCTTCGTTGGGGTGTGCCCAAGAACCTTCTACGCGCTTACCTGTGAGCCAAAGTCCGAGGCGCTGGTCTTCGCTATACGCTGAGAGCACCTTTTCGGGATTGCGCTTGCCTTCGTTGAAGTAGTAGCAGTTGCCAAATTCAAAGAGGCGGAGGTTGGCATTACGGCGGTTCACATTGTGACGCACTACTTCAAGACCACCGAAGAGGAGCGACTGACGCATCACGTTGAGGTCAGAGCTGAGGGGGTTCATGAGGCGCACGAGGCATTCTGACTTGTAAGTCTGAAGTCCGTCGTAGTAGGCTTCGCGTGTGAGTGAGTTGTTCAAGATTTCGTTGAAACCGCAACCTACGAGCTGTTCGCTCACGAGGTTTTCCAACTTGTATGCTGCATCCACATTGCCCTTGATGGTGAGACTTGATTTCACGGCAGTGGGGATTTCCACGTTGTTGTAACCGTAGATGCGGAGGATGTCTTCCACCACGTCGGGAGCGCGCTGAACGTCCACGCGGTAAGCAGGAACTTCGAGCGAGAGGCCTTCAGCCGTTTCGCTGACAATCTTCATTTCGAGCGACGTGAGGATTTCCTTCACCACGTCGTTGCCAATGTTCTTACCGATGAGGCTGTAGATGTAGTCGTAAGTAACATCAACAGAGAACTTCTTCACCAATTCGGGCGATTCAACGTCCACGATGTCCATAGAGATTTCGCCACCGGCGAGTTCCTTAATCAACTGTGCTGCACGCTTGAGGGCGTAAATCTGAATGTCGGGGTCGATACCGCGTTCGAAGCGGAACGATGCGTCCGTCTGGAGTCCGTGGCGACGTGCGCTCTTACGAATCCATGTGGGGTGGAAGTAGGCGCTTTCGATGAGCACGTTCTTCGTAGTTTCGTACGTACCCGAACCCTTACCGCCAAACACGCCGGCGATACACATGGGCGCTACGGCATTGCAAATGGCGAGGTCGCGGTCGGAGAGTTTGTGTTCCACACCGTCGAGCGTAACGAAGGGAGTGCCTTCGGGCATAGACTTCACAACCACCTTGCCACCTTCAATCATATCTGCGTCGAAGCAGTGGAGGGGCTGACCGTAAGCCATCATGATATAATTGGTGATGTCCACAATGTTGTTGATGGGGCGAAGACCGATGATTTCGAGTTTTTCCTTCAACCATTCGGGACTTTCCTTTACTTCTACACCGCTGATGGTTACGGCGCAGTAGCGGGGACATGCTTCAGTGTTTTCAACTTCAATAGCGATGGGCAAGTTGTTGTTGTCCACCTTGAAGTCGTCAACCGAAGGACGGTGCAACTTCGTTTCGTAACCGTTGCGAACGAGCCACGCGTAGAGGTCGCGTGCTACGCCCCAGTGAGAGCAAGCATCTGCGCGGTTGGGCGTGATGTCCACTTCGATGAGCCAGTCGCTCTGGATGTTGAAGTAATCTGCCGCCTTCATACCAACGGGCGTGTCTTCGGGGAGCACGATGATGCCGTCGTGACTGGTGCCTACACCGATTTCGTCTTCCGCACAAATCATGCCGAGACTTTCAACGCCGCGAAGTTTTGAACGCTTGATAGTGAAGCATTCGTCACCAGAGTAGAGTTTCGTGCCCAATGTAGCCACGATAACTTTCTGACCGGCATCAACATTTGCAGCACCGCAAACGATTTGAACGGGTTCGCCCTGTCCGAGGTCCACCTGGCAGATGTGCATGTGGTCGGAATTAGGGTGTACTTCCATGCTGAGGACGTGGCCTACAACGAGGCCTTCGAGTCCGCCCTTAATTGCCTGAACTTCTTCCACGCCACCAACTTCCAAACCGATAGAGGTGAGCGCTACGGCAATTTCTTCTGCTGAAAGGTTTACGTCAACGTATTCCTTCAGCCATTTATAACTGATGTTCATATATGGTTGTTTTTAGTTTTAATCTTTAGTAAAATGAGAAAGGAGAACCGACGCCAAACCGAGTGCAATCAAACTTGTTTGAATTGCCGAGGTGCGACTTGCGAAGCTTGATGAGCGTCTGCGAATAAGGAGGAAAAGACCACGAAGTGGGATTAACGGTCGCCTGAACCTCCCCGTTAATCGTTAACCGTTCAACGTAACCCTATTATTTGACTCATTTATTGCATAAAGATATGAAAATCAAATCATTTTTTATCTCGGCGTTGATGATGCTCACGTGCGCCACCGCTACGGCTGAATCGTCGGAAGGGCTCAACCTTCGAGACATCACTAACGGAGTCTATTCTCCACAATACATCTACGGCGTTAACCCCATGAACGACGGCGAGACCTACACGCAACTTTCGCCCGACCATAAGCGCATCATTCGACGCTCGTTTAAGACGGGTA
>JAFOWI010000044.1 GCA_017425985.1 Bacteroidaceae bacterium
ATGCGTGTCTAATTCGGGTGCAAAATTAGCAATTTCCGTTTGTTACACAAAATTTTTAACCTTTTTTTAATTCTGCGACCCCATTAATTTGCATTTTTCTTAAAATAAAGAGAGTGAGCAGGAAACTGCAAGTAACAAAAAGGAATGTACCGCACGCCCTGCTCACTCTTATTTCTACTAATTATTGTCCTTATTTTAGGCCAAACACATGGCATTACACCTGTGTCATTTCAGCCACTTCATCGTTCACTTTCTTCGCAAAGTCAGCGATGCTCATGCTACCCTGATCGCCTTCGCCCTGCTTACGCACTGCAACAAGACCTTCGGCAGCTTCCTTTTCGCCTACCACGAGGAGATAAGGAATGTGCTTCATTTCGTTATCGCGAATCTTGCGACCAATCTTTTCGTTGCGGTCGTCAACAATAGCGCGAACATCTTGCGCTTCGAGTGCAAGGCGCACCTGCTCAGCATAATCATTGAACTTTTCTGAGATAGGAAGGATTGCCACCTGGTCGGGAGTTAACCACAAAGGGAAGTGACCGGCAGTGTGTTCAATAAGCACAGCTGTGAAGCGTTCCATTGAACCGAAGGGAGCGCGGTGAATCATCACAGGACGGTGCTTGAGATTATCCGAACCTGTGTATTCCAACTGGAAGCGTTCGGGCAAGTTGTAGTCCACCTGGATGGTACCCAACTGCCAACGACGACCGAGTGCGTCCTTCACCATGAAGTCGAGCTTAGGACCATAGAAAGCCGCTTCACCGTATTCAATCACAGCAGGAAGTCCCTTTTCCTGGCATGCTTCGATGATTGCAGACTCTGCGCGTTCCCAATTTTCTTCCGAACCGATATACTTCTCACGATTTACCTTATCGCGAAGTGAAATCTGAGCTTCAAACTTCTCAAACTTCAATGCCTTGAAGATAATCATAATGATGTCCATCACACGGAGGAATTCGTCCTTCACCTGGTCGGGGCGGCAGAAGATGTGGGCATCGTCCTGAGTAAAGCCACGCACACGAGTCAAACCGTGGAGCTCACCACTCTGTTCATATCGGTAAACGGTACCGAACTCTGCCATACGGATGGGCAACTCCTTGTAAGAACGGGGCTTCCATGCGTAGATAGCACAGTGGTGGGGGCAGTTCATGGGCTTCAAGATGTACTCTTCGCCTTCTTCGGGAGTGTGAATAGGTTGGAACGAATCCTTACCATACTTCGCATAGTGACCTGAAGTTACGTAAAGGCTCTTGGAACCGATATGAGGAGTCATCACCTGCTGATAGCCAAACTTCTTCTGAATCTTCTTGAGGAAGTCTTCCAAACGGAGGCGGAGGGCTGTACCCTTGGGCATCCACATGGGAAGTCCCTTACCTACGAGGTCAGAGAACATGAAGAGTTCCATTTCCTTACCAATCTTGCGGTGGTCGCGACGCTTGGCTTCTTCAAGGAGTTGGAGGTATTCGTCAAGCATCTTCTTCTTGGGGAAAGAAACGCCGTATACACGTGTCATCTGAGGACGCTTTTCATCACCACGCCAATATGCCGAACTTACGCTCATCACCTTAAACGCCTTGATAGGAGCAGTTGTCATCAAGTGAGGACCACGGCAAAGGTCGGTGTAAGCACCTTGTGTATAGGTCGTAATCTTACCGTCTTCGAGTTCTTCAATCAACTCATTCTTATAAGTCTGACCACGGTCTGCAAAGAACTGAATGGCGTCGGCCTTTGAGATGTCTTCACGAACCAATGCTTCCTTCTTCTGCACGAGTTCCTGCATCTTCTTTTCAATCTTTGCAAAGTCTTCTTCGCGGATGCTCACACCCTGAGGAGGCATCACGTCGTAGTAAAAACCATTTTCAATAGCAGGACCGATACCAAACTGAGTGCCGGGCCAGATTTCGCCAATAGCTTCAGCCATCAAGTGAGCTGATGTGTGCCAAAAGGCATGCTTTGCCTCCGCATCTTCCCATTTGTAAAGATTAATCGTTGCATCCTGCTCTATAGGACGGTTCAACTCAACCGTCTCACCGTTTACACCACATGCCAAAACATCCTGTGCCAATCGGCTTGAAATGCTTTCCGCAATCTGTAAACCAGTAACGCCGCTTTCGTATTCACGAACGCTACCATCGGGAAAAGTTATTTTAATCATAATTATATTTAATTTCAAAATTTGAGTGCAAAAGTACAAGAATTTAAGGGATACACAAAATAAAAAATAAGTTAATTACGATTTTGCGATCTATTGTGACATCATTTTCTTATACAAACGAAGATTGTGCCAATGTTTTTCGACATAGCACAATCTCCATTTTCATAATATTTCTTACTTACACGACCAAAGCGTACAACTCGCGTAAAAAAACTGCTTAAGAAAAGTTGTATAACTGTCAACCTTACTTCGTAGAGCGAATTTCTACGCGACGAATCTTTCCGCTGATGGTCTTGGGCAATTCGTCAACAAATTCAACCACACGAGGATACTTATAAGGCGCTGTCACACGCTTTACATGGTCTTGCAATTCCTTTACCAACTCTGGCGAAGCCTTTTTCTTATACTCCTTCGTCAGGATAATCGTAGCCTTCACCACCTGTCCACGCACTTCGTCGGGCACACCCGTAATAGCACATTCGAGTACGGCAGGATGCGTCATCAGTGCACTTTCTACTTCAAACGGCCCAATACGATAGCCTGAGCTCTTAATAACGTCGTCTGCTCTACCTACAAACCAATAATAGCCGTCTTCGTCCTTCCAAGCCACATCGCCCGTGAAGTACATATCATCGTGCCACACATCCTTGGTGCGCTCTTCGTCGCGATAATAACCTTTGAACAAACCAACAGGCTTCTTGCCATCCTTGATGCGAATCACGATTTGTCCTTGTTCTCCGGCTTCGACCGAACGACCACTATGGTCAACAAGGTCAACATCATATTGCGGATTGGGCAAGCCCATACTACCGGGTTTGGGAGTCATCCAGGGCATGTTGCCAAGCAAAATCGTTGTTTCTGTTTGTCCGAAACCTTCCATCAACGATATACCCGTAAGTTGCTTAAAGGTATCGAATACAGCCGGATTCAACGCCTCACCTGCAATTGTGCAATACTTCAAGGCCGAAAGGTCGAATCGTGTCAAGTCTTCATGAATAAGGAATCTGAAGATGGTGGGAGGAGCACAAAGCGACGTCACCTTATAATCCTGCACCTTCTTAAGAATATCGGCAGGCGTAAACTTTTCGTGGTCGTAAACAAACAAAGTTGCCCCCGAAATCCACTGACCATAAATCTTGCCCCAAGCAGCCTTACCCCAACCAGTATCAGCAATTGTAAGATGCAGACTACCCGGTTTCAGATTATGCCAAACATGAGCCACACTAATCATGCCAAGCGGATAAGTAAAATCATGCGCCACCATTTTGGGATGCCCCGACGTTCCGCTCGTAAAATAAATGAGCATCACATCATCGTTGCGATTGGGATTTTCAGGACGCACAAAAGACGCCGCATTGGCAATGCCTGCGTGGAAATCTTCAATACCCTCTGCCGTTTCAGGACCTACACCCACTACGTACTTCAACGACGGACATTCAGGACGCGCCTCGTTGATATGATTAAGAATTACCTCTTCGCCTGCGCAAACAATCATCTTGATATTCGCGGCTTCACAACGGTAAACAATATCCTTCTTTGTCAACAAGTGAGTAGCAGGAATCACAATCGCGCCTAACTTTGTAAGCGCCACAGTAGAGAACCAAAATTCTGCTCTACGCTTCAACACAAGCATCACGCAGTCGCCCTTACCAATACCCAGACTCTGGAAATAAGAAGCTGTTTGGTCGGTATAGCGCTTCATATCTGCAAACGTATAACGGCGTTCTTCGCCCTTATCATTTGTCCATAGCATTGCGAGTCGGTCAGGTTCCTTTTCAGCCCAACCATCTACAATATCATAACCGAAGTTAAACAAGTCGGGCACCTCTATTTTAAAATTCTCACGAAAATCTTCTGTCGATGAGAATGTAGTTTGTTTCAAATATCTGTTAATCATCTTAGTCTGTTGTTTGTGTGTGTTTATATGCTCAAAAAAAGTCTTATGAGCCTGCTCTCTTTTACGGAGAATCGAATGGTGTTTACATAATGATTGCAAGCATCTTGAGCGTCTTGCCATCCAAAGCCCGCATACCGTGAGGCAACTGAGCATTGAAATAAATGCTATCTCCCGTTTCGAGCGTGAGTACCTTTCCGCCAATACTAATCTCCATGCGGCCCTCTATCACGATATTAAACTCCTGGCCGGCATGGTTGTTCAAATGGAAAGGTGCATCAGCAGGTTTGGGTTCAATCGTAACAATGAAAGGGTCGGCAATTCTATCTCGAAAACCAGCGGCAAGTGCCTGATACTTATAAGCCTTTGTGCGCTCAATGCTCGTACCTTGTCCGGCGCGCGTCACGAAATACGTGCTCATCTTAGGTTCCTCACCAAACATCAACGTATCGAGTGATATTCCATATTGGCGTGAAATTTTTTGCAACATCCCTACAGAAATATCCACCTTTCCACTTTCGGCACGTTCATATTCTTCAATGCTAATGCCGCACGACTGAGAAATTTCCTCAATGCTCAGTTCGAGCACATCGCGAAGTCCGCGAAGACGTTCGGCTATCTGTATAATTTGTTCATCCATATTTCCAATCACTTGAGTGTTTGACAATTTATTTCTTTTAATTATAAGGCGCAAAGATAAATAAAATATTCATATACTATCCAAATTTTATCTGCTAAAAATTCATCCGCCTCCCCAACTTTTGCATTTCAATAAACAAAACGCCCTTAACTTCAACTATATAAAAAGGTGATAAACCAACAAAAAATACAGAAACACATAATAAAGCGGAAGCAAAAAGAGCACATTCTAAGCTCTATCTGCTTCCGCCTAATATTATTTCTTAACAGGGAATCGCTTTTTATAAGCGCGTTGATACTTGGCCGCATTGCGCTGATGCTCTGCATAGGTCGAAGCAAAGCGATGCACCCCACTAAAGTCCTCCTTCGCGCACATATATATATAATTATGAGTAGGCATATTGAGCACGGCGTCTATTGCCTGTATCGGAGCGATGTATATAGGACCCGGGGGCAAGCCTAGATAGAGATAAGTGTTATAAGGACTATCGGGCTCCGTGGGTTGCGTCAGGCGAGTGATTGAAAAATCCTTTCGTGCGAATATCACCGTAGGACAAGCCTGAAGCAGCATTCCTTTTTTCATGCGGTTGCAATAGAGTCTTGCTATCACCGGCATTTCAAAAGCGTTGTTCGTTTCGCGACAAACGATGGACGCCAGCGTGCTTACCTCTACAGGCGAAAGTCCTTGCGCCTCAGCCTTTTCCAATCGTTTCTCACTCCAGAATTTGCCGTACTCGCGCTTCATGCGGCGCACAAAGTCGAGCGGACTACAATTCCACCACACCTCATAAGTATTGGGAATAAAATAAGCAGGCAACTCCTCAAGCGTACATCCCAACTCTGCCAATGTAGCACTATCTGTCAGGCAATCCATCAACTCCACTGAGTCCATCATCAACTGCTTGGACACACGTCCCGCCATCTTCTCTATCGTCCACACTGAAGGAACCAACACCTTAACTGGGATTTGCTGACCATTCCTCAGCCTACGATAAAGTTCCAAAGCATTCGTATTCGGATCGACCACATACTTTCCAGATTTCAGCGTAAACGAAGAATATTCCGTCAATACATAAAGCATAAAGGGCACTTCGCCTGCCATCTGCTCCGTCTTATGAAAAAGCGAATCAAGGTTATCGTCATTATCTATATAGAGATACTGACGCGTTCCACTCTGCTGAACAGGCGCCATACACAAGTAGCTCACCAACACAATCACCAAAATCAGCAACACCAAGGCCACGAGCAAAATGCCACGCATCCCAAAATTGTATTTCTTGTACCTAAAAAGGTGAAAACGCATTAATTTCATATCTATTTTTCTGATTTTGGAGGCAAAATTACACATTTTCGCCTCAAATGTGTATTTTTTTAGCCTAAACCTACTGCTACATCCAATAATTAATACTATTTTTGCACAAAATTTCAAGATTTGTGCGATTTACACGCATTTTGTCGCACACATTTTAGTCACATTATTTAAAACAAATGGAATACATTGATTTTAACTCACTCCTTGCTGAGAGCATCAAAAAGCATTGGAATCTTGACGCCCTCACTGACTACGAAGGCAAGACACTTCAGTACAACGACGTTGCACGCAAGATTGAAAAACTTCATATCCTTTTTGAAAATGCCGGAGTTGCCAAGGGCGACAAAATTGCGCTTTGCGGACGAAACAGCGCACATTGGGCTGTAGCTTTCCTCGCTACGCTCACTTACGGAGCTGTAGCAGTGCCTATTCTCCACGAATTCAAGCCCCAGCAGGTTCACGACATCGTTAACCACTCCGACGCACGCCTTCTCTTCGTTGGCGACGTGGCATGGGAAGAACTCAACGCCGAAGAAATGCCCCACCTCGAAGGCATCGTTTACATCCCCGACTTCTCACTCTGCGTAAGCCGTTCTGAACGCCTCACTGAAGCACGCGAAAACCTCAACCGCTTCTTTGGCGAAAAGTATCCCAAATACTTCCGCCCCGAGCACGTTGAATACCACAAGGCTGATGCCGAAGAACTCGCACTCATCAACTACACCTCCGGCACAACAAGCAACTCTAAGGGCGTACTCCTCCCCTACCGTGCACTTTGGTCGAACGTAGAATTTGGTAAGGAAAAGTTGGGCGCTATACTTAAGAAGGGCGACAACATCATCTCAATGCTCCCCATGGCGCACATGTATGGTATGGCATTCGAATTCCTCTTTGAGTTCATCACAGGTTGCCACATCTTCTTCCTCACACGTATTCCTTCGCCCAAGATTATCTTCAAGGCATTTGGCGAAATCAAGCCTGCCATCGTAATCTCTGTACCCTTGATTATCGAAAAGATTATCAAGAAGAACGTACTCCCCAAGCTTTCAACTCCCAGCATGAAGTTGCTCCTGGCGCTTCCCGTCGTTTCCGACCGCATTCTCTCAAAGGTGCGCCAGCAGCTTGTTGATGCTTTCGGTGGCAACATTTACGAAGTTATCGTGGGTGGTGCAGCTTTCAATAGCGAAGTCGAACAATTCCTCCAGAAGATTGGTTTCCCCATCACTGTTGGATACGGCGCTACAGAATGTGCCCCCATCATTTCTTATGCCGACTGGAAGGACCACCGCGCTACATCATGCGGTACAGCCGCACCCCGTATGGAAATCTGCATCGACAGTCCCAATCCTCAGGAAATCGTAGGCGAAATCCTCGTTAAGGGTATGAACGTAATGCAAGGTTACTACAAAAACCCCGAAGTTACAGCCACAACGCTTGTTGACGGTTGGTACCACACCGGTGACCTCGGTATTATGGACGCTGACGGATTCCTCTACATCCGCGGACGCTCTAAGAACATGCTCCTCGG
>JAFOWI010000045.1 GCA_017425985.1 Bacteroidaceae bacterium
GAATACACATCAGCACAAAATCATTGCACATGCAATTATAATTGATAATCGCGCAACAAGAACAATGCAATTCATTACGCCGTTTCGGCGTACGGGCCGACATAAAGTGGCCCCTACACCATTCGGATGAAATTCCTACACTTTGAAATTCTCACTATTTATTAATCAATACATATTTATTATGAAACGAAAACTACAAATCCTCTGTGTTGCCCTCCTCGCCTTCGTGCTCTGCAACATCCCCCTCTTTGCCGAAGACTTCGAAGTCGATGGTATTTATTATAACATCACGTCTGAGGAGGATAAAACGGTGGAAGTAACGACTGGATCATATAAATATTCAGGAGTTGTTACTATTCCCGAATCTGTGACTAATGATGGTTCTACTTATAGTGTGACCAGCATTGGAGATAATGCTTTCTCTGTGTGCTCCAGTTTGACTTCCGTGGTGATTGGCAATAATGTGACCAGCATAGGAGAAAAAGCTTTCTCTAATACTTACCAATTGACTTCTGTGGTAATTGGTAATAGTGTGACAACTATTGGTGTAGATGCTTTCTGGAATTGCTCCGGTTTGACTTCCGTGGAGATTCCTAACAGTGTGACCAGCATTGAGCATAATGCTTTCTCTGGGTGCTCCAGTTTGACTTCCGTGGAGATTGGTAATAATGTGACCTGCATTAGCCCATCTGCTTTCCGTAATTGCTCCAGTTTGACGTCCGTGGAGATTCCTAACAGTGTGACCAGCATTGGGGATGATGCTTTCTCTTGGTGCTACAGTTTGACTTCTGTGGTGATTGGCAATAATGTGACCAGCATTAGCACTTCTGCTTTTTATGGTTGCTATGGTTTGACCTCGATCTACATTGCTGCAGATAACCCTACATATGATTCAAGGGACAATTGCAATGCAATTATAGAAACTCAAACGAATACCTTGATTCTAGGATCTAGCAAGACGATCATTCCCAACAGTGTGACCAGCATTGGGTCTGATGCTTTCTATGAACGCTCCAATTTGACTTCCGTGGTGATTCCAAACAGTGTGACCAGCATTGGGACTTCTGCTTTCTCTGGTTGCTCCAGTTTGACTTCTGTCGAGATTGGCAACAATGTGACCTATATTTCGATGTTTGCTTTCTCTAGTTGTTCTAGTTTGACTTCCGTGGAGATTCCTAACAGTGTGACTAGAATTGGAGGTTCTGCTTTTAGAGGTTGTTCTAGTTTGACTTCCGTAGAGATTCCTAATAGTGTGACTAGAATTGGTGATTCTGCTTTTGATATTTGCCCCAATTTGACGACAGCTACAGTAGGATGTTCATGGAAAACAAATCCGCTTTATGATTTTGGTGAAAACGTAGCTGTGAATGCCACGCTCCATAGTTATGAAAATGGTGTCTGCACGGTATGTGGCGAGGGAGAGTTTGTTGAGATTGAACTTGTTGAAGGTACTCCCTTTGAAAATGATGAAACGCGCGAAGTAGCAAAGGTTACTTATAACCGCACTTTGCCCAACCTTAAATGGAATGCGTTGTATTTGCCCGTGGAAATCCCGGTTGCGGAATTGAGCGAAAATTACGATGTGGCGTACTTCAACAATATGCATGCGTACGACCGCAACGATGACGGAACCATTGATGAGATGGACATGGAAATCTTCTTAATCAAGGAAGGTACGCTCCATGCCAACCATCCTTACTTCATCCGCGCAAAGAGCGAAGCCGCAAAGCAGTTGACGCTTGAACTCACGGACGTGACACTTTACAGCACAGACGAAGCAAGCTGCACGAGCATCACGGCAGCTTCGGCATATATGAACTTTGAATTGATTGGTGTTTATGAACGCTGTGAGGCTGAAGAACTCACGGGTTGCTATGCAATCAATACTTCGGGTGCATGGTCGCCCATCGCATTGGGAAGTTACTTAAATCCTTTCCGCTTCTACCTCAAGATGATCAGCCGCAATGGTTCGCCAGTGAAGGTGGACGAAGCGTTGAAGAGCATTCGTATCCGCCTGCATGGCGAAGAGGGCACAACCGGAATCGACAACATGACTATTAACTGTCCACAAACACCAGCTATTTACGACCTTCAAGGTCGCCGCGTAAGCAATCCCGGCAGGGGCATGTATATCGTGAATGGCAAGAAGGTAATGATTCAATAATATATAAAACTCAATAAAATGATGAACAAGAAACAATATCAAGCACCTAAGGCTGCAGTCCTTTCGTTTGCAGCAGAGGGAATGCTCGCAGCAAGTAATACTGACAGAATCCCCGTAGATACGAATCCGGGAACCCCTTCGTCAAATCAACGCGATTTTACATCCTCTGGCGATTACTGGGGAAATAGCAATTCTTCGAATTAATGCAGACTTCACGACTTTAATGTAGAAGCGATAAAAAAACAAAACCAAACTCATGCACATGATGTGCGCGAGTTTGGTTCCTTTTTTTATGGTTATGTTTGTTATTCGGTATTAATTACCCCGATTAATTCTGGATACCGTAGGGGCCGCTCTTTGTGTCGGCGCGCCATTCCATTCACGTGCCTAATGTCTCAGAAACGTATTTATCACATTATTACAGTTGTGTTCATACGAACTCTTGTGTTTCGAGGTCGAACGTGCGGCTGTACCATGGGGTAGAGTGCAACTCTTGTGTCAGGGGGTAGTGATGTGGTGGAGTTTCTGCATCTTCCCATTCCACTACTTGATTTTTGAGTTCTTCGCCGTTAGGTAATCTTAGGCGGGCAACGGCTATTCTGCGCATCATTGTTTTCCGAGGTGAAAGGTGCGTTGTGGAGCGGGTTCGTTGTTCTGAACGGGTGAGGTTTCTCTGCCAGGCTGGCTATTGTGGTAGCGGATGAGCGAGAATTGTGTGAGTACAAGCATTTTGGGGAGTTCGCTCCACGTTGCATTTTGTGTGACGTAAAGGTTGATGCTTTTCATCTTGCGGGGAAGGATGCGCAGGTTGAGCTGCTGCGGACCGCTTGAAGAAAGGTGGTGAATATCGGACGAAATGGTGTCGCCTTCGTATTCGACAGTCAGTATGGCTGTAGCTCGGCGTGGGCCATCCTTGTAAATCCATTGCGGTGTGAATGTGAGTTCAAGTTTGTCGCCTTCCTGAAGAATGGTGTCGGCCGGCAGGTGTATAGCCAAATGGGGTTGTTCGGCAGCGCTGAGAATGTAGAAATTCTTTGCGGTCCAAATGTTTGCGGTGTCGCCCTCGGTAGAGTATTGTGGCTCGGCTGTTGTTCCCGCAATTTCACTGAGTCGTTCTACGATGGGTGCGTAGATTTTGTGGAGTTCGTTGGCGCGACGGTGATAGTAGCGCAGTGAGTTGTCGAATTGCTCTTCTGTCGTATTGTGTTTTTTGAAGACAGCCTCAGCATAGAGTCGCGTTTTGAAGTCCACGCTGTCGCCATTCTGGCTGGCTAATGATTGAGCGAGGTGATAGTCGTAGAGTATGTCCTGCATTTGCTGATGACTCAGGATGGTGTCAGGATTTCCGTTGTTGGATGTGCAGGCTGCAAGCAGGATTGAAAATATGAAGAGGGATATGATGCGCATCGTGTGCTGTTTTAAAAGGTGTATGCAGATTTGTTTTAAGAAAATGCAATAGGAATAAGTTTGTATTGCATTTTCAATGTTAATGGGGTAGGGCTGACCTTATTGTGGCTTGTTCTTAGAAAATATCTGACTGTAATAGCAAATCAGGAAAACGGCACTGACCGAGATAGCTGCGTCTGCCACGTTGAATATGGCACCAAAGAAAATGTCGCCTCCAATCAATGGCATCCAATCGGGCCAGGTAAATAGTGGGAAGTAGAACATATCAACAACTTTCCCGGAGAACATTTCGGCATATCCTGCTCCGTATTCAACAAGTTGTGCCGGACGATTGTTCGTGAAGGCTGCAGGAAGGCTTTCCGTGAAGATTTTTCCGTAGAACAAGTTGTCAATCAGATTTCCGATAGCTCCGGCGATGATTGCTGAGAATGCAAAAATGAGTGCTTTCGAGTATTTGTTGTTGGTGATGACTTTGTAGAGAATGTACAGGAATCCCGTGATTGCTATGATTCGGAATATGGCTAAGAACATTGTGCCAATGAAGCTCATTCCAAATGCCATACCTTTGTTTTCAGTAAAATAAATGTAGAACCAAGGTGTGATTTCGATTTTATCGTACAAACACATGTTGGTTTTTACTATAAATTTTGTGATTTGGTCAATAATAATAATGGTAGGTATGGTGATTGCCGGAATAATGCTTCTTTTCATAGAGTTTTATTTCGTGAACAAACACGGAATTAGGATGAAGGTAACGCTTGTGGATAAGAGGATTCTGACGTATGCACAATTCGTAAGTTAAATTGAAGGTATGCGGTCAAAATGAGTTGGAAAAGAGCGTATCCTAAATCTAATTCCGTGCTTGGAAAGAATTAATATTTTCAGTAAAATGTTGCGTCAGTGTTTGTGTGAAGTTATTATAACAGCTTAATTATTTTGCTGTTGTTTAGCTTCGATTGAGAGAGTTGCATGAGGTACGGCGCGAAGTCTTTCTTTGGGAATGAGTTTTCCGGTTACGCGGCATACACCGTAAGTTTTGTTTTCAATGCGTACCAATGCAGCTTCAAGACCATTGATGAATTTAAGTTGGCGTTGTGCCATCATGCTGAGTTCTTCTTTCGACTGCGAAAGGCTTCCTTCTTCCAATGCTTTGTAAGTGGGCATTGTGTCAACAATGTCGTTGCCATGAGGATTCTTGATGCTCTCCATCATGTCTTCGTAGTCGCGCTTGGCGAGGGCTATTTTCTTTTCAATAATTTCGCGAAATTCTTGAAGGTCCTCATCTGAATATCTGGGCTTATCCATGGCAGAAAAAAGTTTTAATAAAGATTTGTTTGTAAAATTTTATGTGCAGGTTGGTGCTTAAAGCATGAGTGCCTAAGCACCAACTTGCTACATAAAACTTTTGTTTTGATAATTGATTGTTGTTTTATTAAATTTTGCTGATTTCGATGTTTACTTTATAGTCATCGAAGTCAAACAATGTACCATCGTTTTCAGCAAAGTTGATCGCATCTGCAAGTACTTGTGTGCAAATGTACTTTTCGTATGCACTGACAGCGCTTTGAATTTCTTCGTTTGGCGCAATAGTGATGCTGATGCGGTCTGTGATTTCGAATCCGCTTTCCTTACGGAAATTCTGAATTCGCTTCACAACTTCGCGTGCGATACCTTCTTGCTTGAGAGCGTCGGTGATGGTGAGGTCAAGCGCCACAGTTAGGTTGCCATCATTGATGACCGTCCATCCTGGCATGTCTTCCGAGATTATTTCAACGTCAGCGCGCTCAATTACGACTTCCTGTCCCTCAACGCAGAGCGAGATTTCGCCTTGCTCGAGTTGAGCAATTTGTTCTTTCGTAAGTGCTTCGCATGCTGCTGCTACAGCTTTCATGAGTTTACCAAACTTCTTGCCCATGACGCGGAAGTTACACTTCACTTTCTTGTCGAGCATGTCGCCTTCTACGAATACCAATTCCTTCACATTCACTTCGTCGAGAATCAATTGCTTCACGGCTTCAATGTTTGCTTTCATTGCAGCATCGTTCATCGGAATTGAGATGCACTGAAGGGGTTGGCGCACGATGATGCGTTCCTTCTTGCGAAGCGAAAGTACCATTGAAGTGACCTTTTGGGCTAAGCCCATCTGAACTTCGAGCGACTTGCAGATTTTTGTTTCATCTGCAGTGGGGAAGTGGTCAAGGTGTACGCTTTCAGCCTTTTCTGTGAGTTGCTCTGTGAGGTCGCGGTAGAGGCGGTCTGCGTAGTAGGGTGCAATGGGTGCCATGAGTTTGCTCGTTGTGAGCAAGCATTCGAAGAGTGTTTGGTATGCAGAGAGTTTGTCGGCATTCATTTCACCTGCCCAGAAACGTTTGCGGTTAAGGCGTACGTACCAATTGGAGAGGTTGTCAGAAACGAAGGTTTCAATCATGCGTCCTGCACGAGTAGGTTCGTATTCTTCGTAAGCCGCTTGTACATTCTTAATGAGCGTTTGCAATTCTGAGAGAATCCACTTGTCGATTTCGGGGCGTTCGTTGAAGGGAACTAGTGTTGCAGTCGCGTCGAAGTTGTCAACGTTGGCATACATTGCAAAGAATGAGTAGCTTTGGAAGAGTTTTGCAAAGAAACTGCGTGACACTTCCTTCACACCTTCTTTATCGAACTTGAGGTTGTCCCAGGGTGCTGAGTTGGTAATCATGTACCAACGTACGGGGTCAGAACCAAATTCTTCAATACATTCGAAGGGGTCAATACCATTTCCGAGGCGCTTTGACATCTTCTGACCAAACTTGTCGAGCACAAGACCGTTTGAAATTACTGCTTTGAATGCAACGCTGTCGAACACCATGGTTGCGATAGCATGGAGTGTGTAGAACCAGCCACGAGTCTGGTCAACACCTTCTGCAATGAAGTCAGCAGGATAACAGTTGCGATTGTCGAGCGCTTCCTTGTTTTCGAAAGGATAGTGAATTTGCGCGTAAGGCATTGCTCCTGAGTCGAACCACACGTCGATGAGGTCGAGTTCGCGTGTAAGGACGTTTCCTGTAGAACTTACCAACTTGATGTTGTCAACGTAGGGACGGTGGAGATCGATAAGGTCATAGTTTGCCTTGTCGTAGTTGCCAGGAACGAAACCATTTTTCTTCAAGGGGTTTTCGTTCATCACACCTGCTGCTACAGCTTTTTCGATTTCGTTGTACAATTCTTCAACTGAACCAATGCAGATTTCTTCTCGAGTTTCTGCGTTGCGCCAAATGGGTAGGGGAGTTCCCCAATAGCGTGAGCGACTTAAGTTCCAATCGTTCAGGTTTTCCAACCATTTGCCAAATCGACCTGTACCAGTTGATTCGGGTTTCCAAAGGATGGTCTTGTTGAGTTCCATCATGCGTTCCTTCATTGCGCTTGAACGAATGAACCATGAATCAAGTGGGTAGTAGAGCACGGGTTTGTCCGTACGCCAGCAGTGGGGATAGTTGTGGACGTGCTTTTCTATTTTGTATGCTGCGCCTTCTTGTTTCATTTCAAGGCAGAGCACGATGTTGAGGTCTTCTGCTTTTTCTGCAGCTTCAGCGTCGTACTTACCTCCCTTGTTGAATTCGGGTGCAAAAGCATTCTTTACGTAGTCGCCGGCATGGTGTTCGTATGCTTTATTGACGCAGGTTGCTTTAAACTCTTTTGCTAAATCTTCTGTAAGATAGAATTTGCCGGTAAGGTCAACCATAGGACGTGTTTCGCCCTTAAGGTTAATCATGAAGAGTGAAGGGATCTGTGCATCACGAGCAACTTTTGCGTCGTCAGCACCAAACGTAGGAGCGATATGCACGATACCTGTACCATCTTCGGTTGTTACGTAATCACCGGGGATTACGCGGAAAGCCAGTTCGCTTAATTCTACGAATTGGTCTTGACCAACGTTAAAGCACTTTTCGGGATGAGCGTTTGCGTATTCGTTAACGAATTCAGCAGCTAAGTCGCCTGTTTTTTCAAGTGGCTTCACCCAAGGCATGAGTTGCTTATAATGATATCCTACTAACTCAGAACCTTTGACTTCGGCAATGATGCGGTAAGGGATAATCTTGTCCCCCGCTTTGTATTCGTTAAAATCAGCATCATCTCCTTCTGATTTAAGATAAGCAGCTACGCGCGCTTTTGCCATAACAGCTGTGATAGGTGCGCCGTTATAAGGATTGAATGTTTGAACAACCGCATATTCAATGTTAGGACCGACACAGAGCGCTGTATTTGAAGGTAGTGTCCATGGTGTAGTTGTCCATGCAAGGAATACGGGTGTTCCGTGTTGTTGCCACTCAGCAGGTGCATCTGTAATTTCAAATTGCGCCGTCATTGTGGTATCTTTCACATCGCGATAACAGCCTGGTTGGTTCAACTCGTGGCTTGAAAGTCCGGTACCAGCGCCTGGAGAGTATGGCTGAATAGTGTAACCTTTGTATAGAAGTCCCTTGTTGTATAACTGCTTGAGCAACCACCAAAGGGTTTCGATATACGAATTTTCGTAAGTGATGTAAGGATTTTCCATATCCACCCAATATCCCATGAGGTGGCTAAGGTCTGCCCATTCTTGAGTAAACATCATTACGTTGCGACGACAATGAGCATTGTATTCTTCAATGCTGATTGTTTTTCCAATGTCCTCTTTAGTGATGTTCAATTCCTTTTCAACTCCAAGTTCTACGGGTAATCCATGAGTGTCCCAACCAGCCTTTCGCTTTACTTGAAAACCTTGCATGGTCTTGAAACGGCAGAATACGTCTTTAATCGTACGTGCCATAACGTGGTGAATACCAGGGTGACCATTGGCTGAAGGTGGACCTTCAAAAAATACAAATTCGGGAGCGCCTTCGCGTTCCGACATTGACTTATGAAACAAGTCCTGCTTGTCCCATTGTGCTAACACTTCCTTATTGATTTCATACAAGTTAAGTCCTTGTCGTTCTCGAAATTTCATGTTATTGATGAGTTTCGTTAATGCTTGAAAATGGTTGTTTGAAAAATTATTTCGCAAAATTACTAAAAAACTTCTATGTCCCAAGTTTTTCTCTTATATTTCTGCTGAATGTCAGTAGGATGATGCAAACAATTTATAGAATTATTGTTATTACTGTCCGCTAAAACTTATCGAATTAGAAAAAAGAAAGGGCTGATCTCCGATTTTGGAGTTCAGCCCTTTTTGGTTATCTTTGAGTTACCAC
>JAFOWI010000046.1 GCA_017425985.1 Bacteroidaceae bacterium
AGTGTTACTGAGCGGAGACACCTTCGGCGTCTTGACCACACTGAATTAAGTGGTGGCGACGGGCCGACATAAAGTGGCCCCTACAGCATCCGCAATGGACCATCGCACATAAAAACGTACCGGAACATTATTACCGTTGTTTCACCACGGGCCGACGCGGGGAGCAGCCCCTACGCCATCGGTTTATTCCGCAGGTGTTTCGGGCGCTGCGGGCGTGGCAGGTGTTGTTTCTTCCTTCTGACTCTTGCCCGTATTGGCAGCGATGAGGCGGAAGGTTTCGACTATGCCGGTGAGTTGGGTGACGAAGTTGTTGATGGCTTCCGAGGGTTGGATGAGGGCGTAGGCGTTGACGATGGCCACCATTTCCGTGTAGAGGCGGTCGCATTCGGCGCGTGCGGCTTCGGTATCAACGTCTTTTTCGGGCACTCTTGCTGCCATTTCCATGGTCTTCTTCTGCATTTCGATGCTGAAGGTGGCGTTGGCCACGGTGAGTTCTTCCACTTCCTGGGTGAGGGCGAGCGTCGTCACGTGGGCTGCGTTCTCGGGCTTTTGCAGTTCTGCAAGGAGTCCGTCCAGTTCTGCCGTCTGACGTGAGAATTCATGAGATCGAATGCCGCGGTAGGGAGCAAAAACGGCTTTGAGGGCATTGTATGCCGCCTTTTTCGCCTCGATGTGGGTGTACTGATGGCCGTTGAGCACGGCATTGAATACGGCAAGCATGTCGTCGCGCACCTTGTCGGCCTGCTTCATGATGTCCGTAGCAACGAAGGCTGTTTGGCGATTGACGATGCGCGATTCGTTTCTTACAGCATCGCGGTAACTCGCGAAAATCTCCGTGATGTGGAGTGCTTCGGGGTCCATAGCTTCACCGAGGGATACCACTTGAGTGTGGAAATTGCAATGCGCACCTAATGTGAGCGTTGACAATGGTAGTGTGGGGATTTGTGCTGCCATAATCGTAAGATTTTTGGGGATTAATAAATAGATTTATGTGAATATGGCCATTTTCAAGGCGGGCGAGGCCTCGGGCGGAGAGAATATGGCCATTTTCAAGGCGAGCGAGGCCTAGGACGGCAGAATATGACGGTATTTTGGACAACCTAGGCCTGGGAAATTCAAAATATGCTCATATTCTCGATTTCCGAGGCCTAGGTTTGCGGAATATGACCGTATTTTCGGTTTCCGAGGCCTAGGTCGGCAAAATATGGAGATTTTCCCTGTTTCCGAGGCCTAGGAAGTGAAAATATGACCATTTTCCCGATTTCCTAGGCCTAGGTCGGTCAGAATACGACCATTTTCGCTAAAAGGGTAGGCCTCGGAAATGAGAATATGGCCATTTTCACGATGCGTGATGCCTATGCCCTTGTCAAAACGTAGCGAGAGTAACCGAGAAACGCAAAAAACGTGCCCCGCACCGGCGGGCGCTGACGGCAGAACCATCAGTCGCTCGCTGGTGCGGAGCACGTTTCGTGATGCACACAATTGTTTACCTCCTCGTTGTTGCAATTTTCGGGGGGGGTAAAAGTGTGATATTCAATGAGTTAAGAAGTATATGTGATTTATTTCGATTCCCTGTAGAA
Organism: Bacteroidaceae bacterium; assembly: GCA_017425985.1. Lineage (GTDB taxonomy): Bacteria > Bacteroidota > Bacteroidia > Bacteroidales > Bacteroidaceae > Alloprevotella. Next base: position 1,581 of record JAFOWI010000046.1, read on the forward strand.
GTTTTTATTGCGTGGCGGCGTACCTTTCCATAGCAGCCAGACGCTTGCAAATTTACGCAAATTACTGAAACTGACAAGGTTTAAGAAAATTTAAAATAGGAGAATGGTCGAAAATCCTTCTTGCCACGGAAGAAATTATAATTGCGATAGCCGACTCTGATGTATTTTATGTTTGAAATCCTAAGTTGCGACTTGGTGGAGTGAAATAAAAATGGTTATTTTGCATTGGGTAACAACACGCGGGCATACTCATTATATGATAATAAGGAAAAACGATATAATCATCAGATGCAATGCCCCACGGTTGGAAACTTTAGACGTATGGACAAACTAACAACACACACCGACAGCCGCGGCAGTCTTACTATCGTTGAGGAGAACGTAGATTTTCCCTTCACCATGCAACGCGCATACTGGCTGCACAGCGTGCCCCAGGGAGCCGTTCGTGGCCACCACGCCAGCACTGCCTGCTACGAATACCTCATTGCTGTGAGCGGCAGTGTGGACATCATGTTAGAGGACGCCAACGGTCGTCGCGACTACCACTTAGAGGGTAAGGACAAAGGCCTGCTGGTACCTCCATACACCTGGATTGAGCTCTCCAACTTCTCGCCCGACGCTGTGCTCATGGTACTGGCTTCGGACAGTTACCGACTCGAAACTTACATCAACGATTATGATGATTTCTTAAGGAGCATCCGTAAGAAATCCTGACTATGAAAGAATCCCCGACCATAAATATTGTGCGCTACGAACCTTCGCTGAAAGATTCGTGGAACAACTTTGTAGCCCACTCGCGCAACGGTACATTTCTCCTCCGGCGAGAATTTATGGACTATCACGCACATCGCTTCAACGACCACTCCCTGCTGTTCTACAAAGGAGCTGAATTAGTAGCCCTGCTGCCTGCCGAACGGAGCGAATCGGCATTGTGGTCGCACCGAGGATTGACCTACGGCGGCCTACTTTTGGCGCCAAAGACCACGGCGGCGACAACGCTGCAAATCGTTTCGACCCTCATCGACTACCTTCGTGCAGACACCACAATCGAAAAGTTTGTATTCAGCCCCGTGCCCGCCTTCTACGCCACTTACCCTTGCGAGGAAGAGCGCTACGCCTTCTTCCGCCATGGAGCCGTGCGTACGCAGTGCAAACTTTCGTCGGTAATTCCGCTGGCGGAGCGCTATCCCTACGCAAACCTGCGCCGCCGCAAGATTCGCAACTTCGAAAAATCCGGACTGCAAATCGTTGAAGACGAAAGGTTTGATTTGTTTTGGGCGGTATTAGCGGAAAACCTGCAACAGCGCCATCATACAAATCCCGTCCACACGGTTGAAGAAATCGCATTGCTGCACCAACGCTTTCCGGAGCACATCCGCCTCCACAGGGTTACGAACAACGCCGGACAAACCATCGCCGGAGCCGTCGTGTTCGAGACGACAACAACCGCCCACGTGCAATACATCGCCTCAACCGAGGAGGGCAGAAACTCTGGCGCGCTCGACGGGCTCTTCGACCACCTGATTGGCGCGCGCTACGCCCATAAGCGCTACTTCGACTTCGGCATCAGCGTAGAACAAGGCGGATGGGTGCTCAACGAAGGACTCATCCATCAGAAGGAGGGGTTCGGCGCACGCGGAGCCGTTTACGAAACCTATGAAATCACAATTCAGCGCTAACACATTAGCCTTACAAACAACTTATTACCACATCATTAGCATCTACTCTTATGTATGCGTGGTTAGAAGATACGATATTCGTACACTCAGCCGTACAGGCTGTAATTATCATCTGCCTCATCTGTGCAATGGGGCTTAGTTTAGGAAAAATCAAGGTGCGCGGCATCTCGTTTGGCGTAGCCTTCGTATTTTTCATTGGCATCCTTGCCGGTAGCATCGGTTTGAAAATAGACGCACAAATGCTAAGCTACGCCGAGTCGTTTGGCTTAGTTCTCTTTGTTTACACACTGGGACTTCAGGTAGGTCCCGGCTTCATCAGCACCTTCCGAACGGGCGGAACCCAGCTCAACATGCTCGCCGCAGGCGTTGTGCTCATCGGCACCGCCATGCTCCTGGGCATCGTGTGGGGCTTCGACTACAATCTTGCCGACATGATGGGTGTGCTCTGCGGTGCCACGACGAATACGCCCGCTCTCGGCGCTGCGCAGCAAACGCTGAAGATGATTAACGAGCCATCGGCAGGGGCGGCATTGAGTTGCGCCGTGACCTATCCGCTCGGAATGCTCGGCGTCATCATTGCCATCATGCTGATGAAGAGCTGGCTTATTCGCCACGAGCGCTCCAACGAGCCCAAACCGCAGGGGGAAGCCTTCATAGCCTCCTTCTGCGTGCAAAACCCCGCCGTGTTCAACAAGCCCCTGTCGCAAATTGCGAAGTTCGACGAGTCGAAGTTTGTCATCACCCGCCTGTGGCGCGGCGAAACGGCGATACTCCCCTCCTCCACAACGGTGGTCGAAAAAGATGACCGCATCCTCGTAATTACGGAGAAGAAATACGTGGACCAGCTCACCGTAGTATTCGGTAAGCTCGACCGCACCGACTGGAATGCGAAGGACGTTGACTGGAACTCGCTCGACGCCAAACTCGTGTCGCAAAACATCCTGGTGACACGCTCGCACGTCAATGGTCGCCGCCTGGGCGAACTCCAGTTGCGCACGCGCTACGGCGTGAACGTGAGCCGCGTGAAGCGTGCCGGCATCCTGCTCGTAGCGAAGCCCGACCTCGTCATCCGCATGGGCGACCGCATCACCGTCGTAGGCGAAAAAGAGCGCCTCAACCAAGTGGCGGAAGAACTGGGCAACACCGTAAAGGTGCTCAACGAGCCCAACATGGTGACCATCTTCATCGGCATCGTGCTCGGATTGCTCGTAGGCTGCATCCCCTTCCACATCCCCTCGATGACGTTCCCCGTACGATTAGGACTCGCTGGCGGACCCATCCTCATGGGCATCCTCATCGGAGCTTACGGCCCGCGCCTCCACATGGTGGCTTACACCACGACGAGCGCCAACCTCATGCTCCGCTCTTTAGGGCTCTCCATGTACCTTGCCTGCCTCGGACTCGATGCCGGAGCCGAGTTCATCACCACCGTGATGCAACCGCAAGCCCTTGCATGGGTCGGCTGGGGCATGGCCATCACGTTTGTGCCCGTCATCATCATGGGCATAGTGTCGGTCGTGTGCTTCAAGAAGAGCGTACCCACCACCGCCGGCATGCTCTGCGGAGCCATGGCAAACCCCATCGCACTCAACTACGTGGGCGACATCCTTCCGGGCGACAAGGCCAACATTGCTTACGCTTCGGTCTATCCGCTCTGCATGTTCCTGCGCGTCATTATTGCGCAAGTCATCGTAATGATTTGTTTAGGCTGAGCATTGGCTCAGCCTTTTTTATGCAGCAACGCCCTGCCGGGCAATCATCAAAAATCTCTGCTAATCCTAAAGAGCTGCGCGCATTCCCCTATAAACGACAAAAAACTGCATCAAAGCATAAGCCTTGATGCAGCATTGTGGGATGCACTTCCCTGTTGGGGTACCCGGACTCGAACCAGGAAAGACAGGACCAGAATCTGTAGTGTTGCCAATTACACCATACCCCAAACAGGTAGAAATGAGATTCCCTCTCACTTTTCGACTGCAAAATTACAACTTTTTTTTTACTGACAAGTAAAGTAACATTTTTTTTTGCCTGCAACATTGATTTTTCGACATTTATTAGCAAAGATTGGGGGTTGAAATTACAAAATGCTACTATTTTGAATACTTTTTA
>JAFOWI010000047.1 GCA_017425985.1 Bacteroidaceae bacterium
ATGGTTGCATACTTAGGTGTTACTGTAACTTTCAAAGTTGTTGATTTACCTACTTTTAAGGTTTTTGAGGATAAGCGCAGCGCTGGGGCCTAAGAGTTCGCTGGAGCCTGCGGTAATGATTGTTCCGTCCTGAAGTTCGATGGCGATGGCTGGGCAGTTCCAAAGTTCCTTGCGGTCGCGCGCAGCCACCGTGGTGCGGCGGTATTCCGTAGTGAGCTTGGCTTGCTTCATGATGAGCGCAATCTTGTTGACCTCGTGCTCGTTGTCTGCGCCAAGGGCGTAGCGATTGAGGGCATCGTAGTGGCGACGGATGATTTCGTCGCGCGCAGCATCGCAACACACGTCCTCTGCGCTCATGCAGAAACCAATCATGTTGACTCCCATGTCGGTGGGCGACTTGTAGGGGTTTTCGCCGTAGATGTTTTCGAAAATAGCGTTGAGTACGGGGAAAATCTCAATGTCGCGGTTGTAGTTTACAGCTACATTGCCGTAGGCTTCGAGATGGAAGGGGTCGATCATGTTGACATCGTTGAGGTCGGCTGTTGCAGCCTCGTAAGCGATGTTGACGGGATGTTTGAGTGGAAGGTTCCACACGGGGAACGTTTCGAACTTTGCATAACCAGCCTTTACGCCGCGTTTGTTTTCATGGTAGAGCTGGCTGAGGCATACTGCCATCTTTCCGCTGCCGGGTCCCGGTGCTGTTACTACTATGAGCGGGCGGGTTGTTTCAACATAGTCGTTGCGTCCGAATCCGTCGTCCGAACCGATGAGCGCTACGTTGTTGGGATAGCCCTCAATGGTGTAGTGGTAGCACACCTTGATGCCTTGTCGCTCAAGGCGAGAGCGGTAGGCGTCGGCGCTGGATTGGCCGTTGTAGTGCGTGATGACTACTGCGCCGGTGTAGAGTCCGACACGTCCGAATTCTTCGCGCAGGCGCAGTACGTCTTCGTCGTAGGTAATGCCCAAGTCGCCGCGCACCTTGTTTTTCTCAATGTCCAAGGCGCTGATTACCTGGATGACTTCGGCGTAGTCGCTGAGTTGCATAAGCATCTTGAGCTTGCTGTCGGGGTTGAATCCGGGCAGTACGCGGCTTGCATGGTAGTCGTCGAAGAGCTTTCCTCCGAATTCAAGGTAGAGCTTGTCGCCAAATTGCGAAATGCGCTGCTTGATGTTTTCGGATTGAATGCTCAAATATTTATCGTTATCAAAACCGTACTTCATTGTAGGAAGTTTTTTTGTTTAGAGGGGATATGAGATACTTTTTGAAAGGAGAAATGAGAAAGGCCATCCAGATGGTAGTAGTTCTCCGTACTCTGTTCTTTGTACTCTAAAATTATCCCCATTGTTGGCGTAAAGCCGCAATTTTAGTTTCGGCGTCAGCCTTCTTCTTGCGTTCGAGTTCAACGACAGCTGCGGGAGCACTTGACACGAAGCGTTCGTTGCCCAACTTCTTTTCAATACCGAGGAGGAAACCTTCAAGACGCTTGATTTCAGCCATCGCTTTTTCGCGTTCGGCTTCAGCGTCAACAAGTCCTTCGAGGGGCACAGCGTATTCCGTTGTTCCTACGAGGAAAGTCATAGCACCGGCTTGTTGTTCGGTTGTTGTTTCAATTTCAGAAACGCCGGCCAACTTCTTGATGAGGTCTGTAAGCTCGGGGGTGGGATTAGCAGGCTTCACGTAGAGCTTGAGCAATTCGCGTTGAGGAATGTTCTTGCTGTTGCGGATGGCTCTTACGCCTGAAATTACATTCTTAGCGTGGTTCATTGCTTCGAGAATTGCATTGTCGTGTTCGCAAGGTTCGTTGATGGTAAGGGGACTTACCATGATGCTTTCGCCTTCCTTGCGTTCAGCGAGGTGCTGCCACAACTCTTCGGTGATGAAGGGCATGAAGGGGTGGAGCAGGTGGAGCAAGTGGTCGAAGAAACCGAGCGCTGTAGTATATGTAGCCGAGTCGATAGGGCTGCCGTAAGCGGGCTTAATCATTTCGAGGTATGACGCAGAGAAGTCGTCCCAGAAGAGGCTGTACACTTCGTGGAGCGCTTCAGAGAGGCGATACTTCTTGAAGAGGTCGCTGATTTCAGCAGCGCTTTGACGGAGGCGTGCGGCAAACCAAACGTTGGCTTCGTGCGAAGTCTTGGGGAGTTCGATAGTAGTGTCAACATTCCAGCTCTTGATGAGGCGGAAGGCGTTCCAGATTTTGTTGCAGAAGTTACGTCCCTGTTCGCAGAGCGTGTCGTCGAAGAGGATATCGTTGCCCGCAGGTGCAGAGAACATCATACCCATGCGCACACCGTCGGCACCATAAGTGTCGATGAGGTCGAGGGGGTCGGGAGAGTTTCCGAGTGACTTCGACATCTTACGACCCAATTTGTCGCGCACGATACCTGTGAAGTAAACGTTGCGGAAAGGCATGTCGCCCATGTATTCGTAACCCGCCATAATCATACGCGCTACCCAGAAGAAGATGATGTCCGGACCTGTTACGAGGTCGGCTGTGGGGTAGTAGTAAGAAATTTCTTCGTTGCCGGGATTGTTGATACCCTTGAAGAGCGAGATGGGCCAGAGCCATGAGCTGAACCATGTGTCGAGCGCATCTTCGTCTTGCTTGAGGTCGGCAAGTGTGAGGTTGGCATTTCCGGATTTTTCCTTTGCTAAAGCCAACGCTTCTTCGGCTGTAGCTGCTACGACATATCCGCCTTCGGGGAGGTAGTAAGCAGGAATGCGGTGGCCCCACCAAAGTTGGCGCGAGATACACCAGTCCTTGATGTTTTCCAACCAATGGCGATATGTATTCTTATACTTTGCTGGATAGAACTTGAGTTCATCGTTCATTACGGGAGGCAATGCAAGGTCAGCAAAATGCTGCATCTTGAGGAACCATTGCATAGAGAGCTTGGGTTCGATTGCAACGCCGGTACGTTCGGAGCAACCTACCTTATTTGTATAGGGTTCTACCTTCTCCATCAATCCTGCTTCCTGCAAGTCCTTCTCAATTTGGCGACGAACGTCGAAGCGGTCCATGCCGATGTACATGCCAGCTGCTTCAGAGAGTGTGCCGTTGTCGTTGAAAATGTCGATTGACTGAAGGTTGTGTTTTTCGCCAAGCATGTAGTCGTTGACGTCGTGAGCAGGGGTAACCTTGAGGCAACCTGTACCGAATTCGATGTCAACGTATTCGTCTTCGATGACGGGGATGCTACGATCCACGATGGGGACAATGACGCGCTTGCCCTTCAACCATTCGTTCTTGGGGTCGTTGGGGTTGATGCACATTGCGGTGTCGCCCATGATGGTTTCAGGACGTGTGGTTGCAACGATTGCATAGCGACCTTCGGCATCGCCTTCAACCATATAGCGGAGGTAGTAGAGCTTTGAGTTTTCTTCCTTGTAAACAACTTCTTCGTCAGAGAGCGCAGTCTGAGCCGCAGGGTCCCAGTTGACCATGCGCACACCGCGATAGATGAGTCCCTTGTTGTAGAGGTCCACGAATACCTTGATAACGCTTTCAGAGCGTTCGTCGTCCATCGTGAAGGCCGTACGGTCCCAGTCGCAAGAGGCACCTACGCGGCGCAACTGCTTGAGGATGATGCCGCCATGTTCGTCGGTCCATTCCCAAGCATGCTTCAGGAATTCTTCGCGTGTGAGGTCGGTTTTCTTAATGCCGCGTTCAGCGAGGCGAGCTACGACCTTGGCTTCGGTTGCAATAGATGCATGGTCCGTGCCTGGTACCCAACAAGCGTTCTTTCCTTCCATGCGTGCACGGCGCACAAGGATGTCCTGAATCGTGTTGTTGAGCATGTGGCCCATGTGGAGAACTCCCGTTACGTTGGGAGGAGGAATCACCACAGTGTAGGGTTGGCGACCATCTGGTTTTGAACTAAAGAGTTTGTTGTCGAGCCAATATTGGTACCATTTGCCTTCTACGGCTTCAGGCGAATATTTAGTTGCTAATTCCATTGTTTGAAGTTGTTATATATTATATATAATGAGTATGTTCTTTATTTGAAATCTGTGTCAAAGAAACTTTGGGGCAGTGTGCGGCAGTTGTAGGTCGATGACATTACTTCGCCGTATGCTCCCGCCGAACGAAAGGCGATGATGTCGCCTCGCTGAGAAACTGGCAAGTGGTAATTCTTCGCAAAAACGTCGCTGCTTTCGCAAATCGGACCAACAATGTCGTAGCGTTGGCTGTTGCTGCCTTCTGCGCTCAGATTTTCGGCATAATGTACGCTACCATACATTGCAGGACGAATAAGTTCCGTAAAGCCTGCATCTACGATGAGGAAGTTTTTGGTGTGGCCCTGCTTCATGTAGAGCACGCTGCAAATCAGTGCGCCACATTGAGCAACGATACTACGCCCTAATTCAAAATGAACTTGTTGACCAGGGCGTAGTGCCAGGTTTTCTTTGAAAATGTCAAAGTATTTTTTGAAATTCGGAATGGGATTTTCGTTGGGATGAACGTAGTCGATTCCTAATCCGCCGCCTACATTGATGCTCTTTGCAGAAAAACCTTCGGCTTCGAGCAGAAGTTGGAGTTCGTTGATGCGATGGCAAAGCGCTTTGTACACTTCAAGGTCGAGGATTTGCGAACCGATGTGAAAATGAAGTCCGATGACTTCGATATTTTCGAGTTCGCTGGCAAGTCGCATTGCGGGTATCATATCCTCCATGGCAAGTCCAAACTTGTTTTCATTGAGACCTGTGGTGATTTTTTCGTGCGTATGAGCATCTACGTTGGGGTTGATGCGGAAAGCTACGTGTGCTGTAGTATTTAATCTCTCAGCATGTTCGTTGATTACCTCCAGTTCGGGGATGCTTTCGACGTTGAAGCAATGGATGCCGTTTTCGAGCGCAAACGTAATTTCGCGGTCGCTCTTTCCGACTCCTGCAAAAACGATGCTGCCGGGCGAAAAACCTGCATCGAGCGCTGCTTTTACTTCACCTCCGCTTACACAATCGGCTCCTAAACTAGCTTCGCAAATCAAGTTCAATAGTTTGGGGTTGGCATTAGCCTTCACAGCGTAGTGGACATGAAAATGCGGCAGTTCGGCTGTTGCTTGCTGAATGCTTTGCAGCGTTTCGAGCAAAACGGATGTGTTGTAGTAGTAGAACGGACCAACCTTGCGTTCAATTTCGCAAAGTTGGTCTGTTGTTATGTCTTTATAAAAGTTGTTAGCCATTTTGAAGAAGAGGGGGTTAAAATAGCTTTTTGCTCAATGCTTGTAGCGCAGCCTGTTTGTCGCAACCACGGATGAGGAAAGAAATGTTGTGGTCCGAACCGCCATACGAAATCATGCGTACGGGGATGTTTTCGAGCGCAGCAGTTACTTTGGATTCGAAACCTACGTTGTTCCAGTCTAAGTCGCCAACAACGCAGATGATACACATGTCTTCGTCAACTTCGACTGTGCCATATTTCTTAAGCTCTTCTACAATGGGGTAGATGCGGCTGTTATTGTCGATAGAAAGGCTTACGCCAACTTCCGATGTAGTGACGAGGTCGATGCTTGTTTTGTAAGTTTCAAAAATTTCGAATACTTTGCGGAGGAAACCTGTTGCGAGCAACATACGGCTACTTACAATCTTGATAGCAGTGATGTTATCCTTCGCGGCAATCGCCTTGATGTTGTTGTGCTGCATCTCATTGTTGATGAGTGTGCCGGGGGCGCTGGGGGCCATTGTGTTGAGCAGACGTACGGGAACACCTGCAAAGCGGGCTGGCTGTACGCATGTGGGGTGAAGAATCTTTGCGCCAAAATAAGCCAATTCAGCTGCTTCGTCGAAGTGGAGCTGGCGAACAGGTGTTGTGCCTTCTACGATGCGAGGGTCATTGTTGTGCATGCCATCGATGTCTGTCCAAATCTGGATTTCGTCAGCGCCGAGAGCAGCACCGATAAGGCTTGCTGTGTAGTCCGAACCGCCACGTTGAAGGTTGTCGATGCGTCCTTCGGCATCGCGGCAAATGAATCCTTGTGTGATATAAATATCGTAGTTGGGATTTTCGTTGAGGATAGCCTTGAGGTTGTTCTCAATGTATGCCAGGTCGGGTTCGCCGTTTTTGTCAGTCATCATATAGTCGAGCGCAGGGATAAGCATTACTTTGATGCCGATTTCCTTCAGGTAGTTTGTCACCATATTGGTGGACATCATTTCGCCTTGCGCAAGGATTGTTTTCTCTGTAGTAGCTGTAAACTCTGTGCCAGAGAATGAGTGAAGGTACATGAATTCGTCTTCAAGGAAGTCCGACGTCTTAATCACCCATTCCTCAGCAGCGTGGAGTTCCTTTGTGTGTGTCATGTATTTGGCACGCAACTTATTGATGACGCTATTTGCTGCTTCGCGGTTGCCTTTTTTTAGATAGTCGGCAATTTCGACCAATGTGTTGGTTGTGCCCGACATTGCTGAGAGCACTACTATTTTTTGCTCGCTGCTTTCAGTGATAAGGCGAGCTACTTCTTTCATTCTTGCAGGAGTTCCAACGGATGTTCCTCCGAATTTTAATACCTTCATAGTTAGTTAATCAAAAAACGATGGGGTTAATTTCTGCTGTGTTATCTGTGTTGATGTTTATTTCAATATTTTGCGGCGTAATGTTTTTTACGCAATTGTCTTCGCAGGTTAGAACAATGGATGCCGGGAATTCATCGAGCAATGCGTGGTTGTGAGTAATCATCATTACTGCTGTGCCACGTTTGCGGATGTCCATCAGTAGTTGCATGATGCTTTCGCCAGTCTCTTTGTCAAGATTACCTGTCGGTTCGTCGGCAAGTACCAATTTGGGATGATTGAGCAGTGCTCTTGCGATAGCTACGCGCTGTTGTTCGCCTCCTGAAAGTTCGTGGGGATAGCGCTCTGCTTTGTTAACGATACCTACTTCGTTGAGGACTTCGTTGATGCGCTTTTTACGGTCTTCAATCGCCCAATCTGTTACGCGGAGCACGAATTCAAGGTTTTCGTACACGGTGCGGTCGGCCAAGAGCTGAAAATCTTGAAACACAATGCCCAATCCTCTGCGCAGGTTGTGCATCTTGTTCGCCGGTAAATTCTTCATATCAAAGTTCAATACCTGAGCTTGATTCCCTTTGACAGGAAGTTCGCCATAGATGGCTTTAAGAAGTGAACTTTTACCGCTTCCGACTCGTCCGATGATGTAGGCAAAGTCGCCCTCATTGAGTTGGAGGTTGACGTTGTGGAGTATGGGACGGTCGTCAATTAAAATATCGATGTTTTGAAAATCAATAAGCATGCACTACTTCTTTTGTATAAATTTCTGCAAATTTAAGAATTTATTTCTTAATCTGCCGAGTGTGAAATGGAAAAGTTGGAGGATAGAATAAGTATTCAGTGCAGGTTTTATAGGTAAAAATCGCTTGTCAGTTTTGTGTAGGATTCCGAACGTGGATTTTCGTTGTTGTCCTGAAGAATGAGTTCGTCGTGTGTTACGCTGAGGGCTTGGGTCGTTTGGCAAAGTTCCAAGAGCAATCTGCGTGGGGCTTTACCACTGCGCGTGATGACCGCCGTGCGCCGTACAAGGGTAAAATGAGCCGCAATGCATGCTGCCATGAAAGAAGATTCGGCCGTAGTGGGGATAATTACGCAAAACCTGCCACCTTCTTTGATAAGGCGTCGGGCATGAGTCGTAAGCATAGCGAAGTTCAGTGAGGTGTCGGTATGGCGAGCTGCTGAACGGCGATTGTCTGGGCAGCGTAGCGATTCTTCGAAATAGGGTGGGTTGCTTACGATAAGGTCGAATTTCTTCTCTGTTTTAAAGTCTGAAATGTCGGTTGATTCAATCCGTATATTATTGCTCCATGGCGATGCTGCTGCATTTTCTGCTGCTTGTTGTGCAGCCTCGGTATCGATTTCAACACCAACAACTTTCTCGACTCCGCGTTGAGTAATCATGAGCGCTACTAAGCCCGAGCCTGTTCCGATGTCGAGCGCTCTGTTTACTCCCTCTGTTGAGGACCATGCGCCGAGTAGCACACCGTCTGTACCGACTTTCATTGCGCAACGGTCATGGTAAATTCTGAATTGTTTGAAGTCGAAGTAGGATTTTGGCATTTCTTTTGTCTTAAGCGGAACTGAGTATGAAATTAAATTGCAAAGATATGGAGAAGTTTTGGGGTAATTGTCGTTTTGAGGGCGTAAAACGAAGAATTTTCTAATTGTGGTTACATTATAATGATGCAAAATCAGATGAATTCAAGATTTTCTATGTAGAAATAAGAGAAAACTTAAAAAATAGGAACGACGTGTTTTTTCAACCGTCGGAGCCGTACGTCAGCCGTAAAAAATGTTTTTCTAACCATCGGAGCCGTACGACAGTCGCAAAAAATGTTTTTCTAACCGTCGGAGCCGTACGACAGCCACAAAAAATGTTTTTCTAATCGTCGGAATCGTACGGCGGTTATGAAAAATACAGCTCTGTGCGTTTTTTAAACTATCTGAAGAATGTCGTTTGGAAATGTCCGAACGATAGGTTTTAATCTTTGAAATGCCGTGTGTTTCATTAGTTTTTTGTAAATTTGCACGAAATTGGCGGCAATGTGGCCCTGATTGGAAAATATATACCAAAAGAGATATTATGCCCTTGACTTTTGAACTTCAATGTACAGATAAGAATAGTTGTGCGCGTGCAGGACTTATAACGACTGACCATGGTCAAATCGAGACTCCCATTTTCATGCCCGTCGGTACGGTAGGCAGTGTGAAAGGGGTGCATCTTCATGAAATTAAGGATGATATTCAGGCGCAAATTATTCTTGGAAATACTTATCACCTATATCTTCGTCCCGGTCTTGAAGTGATTGAAAAGGCTGGTGGATTGCATAAGTTTAATGGTTTTGATCGCCCGATGTTGACGGACTCGGGTGGTTTTCAGGTGTTTTCTTTGACCGGGATACGCAAACTTACGGATGAGGGTTGCGAGTTTCGCTCGCATATCGACGGAAGTAAGCATTTCTTTACACCCGAAAAGGTGATGGACATTGAGCGCACGATTGGGGCTGATATCATGATGGCATTCGACGAATGTCCTCCCGGTACGGCTGACTATTCTTATGCACGCAAGAGTCTTGATTTGACACATCGTTGGCTGGAGCGTTGCATTAAGCGATTTAATGAGACGGAGCCGAAGTATGGTTATCATCAGTCGCTTTTTCCCATTGTTCAAGGATGTACGTACAAAGACTTGCGCAGAGAGAGTGCATTGTTTATGGCAGAAAAGGATGCCGAGGGCTATGCTATTGGTGGATTGGCGGTAGGCGAACCTGCAGAGGTGATGTACGAAATGATAGAGGTCGTAAACGAAGTATTGCCAACAAGCAAACCTCGTTACTTGATGGGGGTAGGTACGCCCGTCAATATCCTTGAGGCGATAGAGCGCGGTGTTGATATGTTCGATTGTGTGATGCCTACGCGCAATGGTCGTAACGCTTGTCTCTTTACTTCGGAGGGTGTGCTCAATATGCGCAACGCAAAGTGGGCTACGGACTTCTCACCTGTTGACCCCATGGGGCATAGTTTTGTGGATTTACACTATACGAAAGCTTACCTCCACCATCTCTATAAGGCAAAAGAGTTGTTAGCTCTGCAGATTGGTTCTATCCATAATCTGGCATTCTATTTGTGGCTCGTGAAAGAGGCGCGCCGACATATTATTGCAGGCGATTTTTCTGTTTGGAAGCGCGAGATGGTAGTGAAGTTGAGTAGAAGATTGTAGGTCGGCTTATATTTATATAGTCATTGTATGAAGATTAATTTAAAGAAACTTGGGATATACAAGATTGACCTTTATATCATCAAGAAGTTTTTATCGACCTATATTTTCTTAATAGGTATTATTATTACAATCGCGATTATCTTCGACTTTAATGAGAAGATTGATAAATTTACGCAGAGCGGTGCTACGGTGTCGCAGATTGTGATGGATTATTATGTGAACTTCATTCCGTATTTTGTGAATTTGTTCAGCCCCTTGTTTGTTTTTATCAGTGTGATATTTTTTACAACAAAGTTGGCGGATAATTCCGAAATAATCGCAATGAAGAGCGCAGGGATGAGTTTCCGTCGTTTGTTGCGACCGTATATGATTTCTGCAGCCGCGATTGCTGTTACTACTTTTTTGCTCGGTGCCTATGTGATACCCCGTGGTAATGTAGCAAAGGTTGATTTCGAAAATATGTATATCAAGAAGCGCAATATTACCGTTGCGGAGAATATACAAATGCAGGTCGATACCGGGGTGGTGGCTTACATCACGCGCTTTGACAACAATCGAAAGAGTGGATACGGCTTTTCGCTCGACCGCTTTGAGGGAAAGAAATTGGTGAGTCACCTGACGGCGCAAACATTGCAATACGATACGCTTGCTGAGCGCAAATATTCGTGGACTTTGCGTAATTATCAGATACGTACACTGACCGGAAATCGTGAGCAGATAAAGAGTGGCTCAAGCATAGATACGATTATTATGATGGAGCCTAAAGACTTTTTCTACATTAAGGGGCAGCAGGAGACGCTTACGTTGCCGGAGTTGCGAGAGTTTATCGACAAGCAACGATTGCGCGGTGCTGCCGGTGTAAGTACGTTTGAGGTTGAATATCATAAGCGTTATGCAACTCCTTTTGCAGCGTTTATCCTTACGATTATCGGAGCTTCGCTTTCTTCGGAGAAGCGAAAGGGGGGCATGGGCTTCTCTATTGCTGTGGGTATCGCGCTTAGTTTTGCATATATTCTTTTCCAAACGATATCAGCAACATTTGCTATTAATGCAGGATGGTCGCCGATGTTGTCGGTGTGGATTCCTAATATATTGTTTGCAGGCATTGCTTTCTGGCTCTATAAGCGTACTCCAGAATAGTCGCTTCCGAGAGGCGAAAAATGGTGTTGTGCACGATAATTATTTGAAAATATGTATTTTGAAGAACTTCCTTTATCTGAAGACATACTCGATGCGCTTTACGACATGCGCTTCACAACCTGTAGTCCGGTGCAGGAAAAATGTATTCCTCCGCTTTTAGAGCAGAGAGATTTGGTGGGTATTGCGCAAACCGGAACGGGTAAGACAGCAGCGTATCTCTTGCCATTGCTCACGTTGTTGCAACAGGAGGAACATCCCGACGATGTTGTGAAATGTTTGATAATGGCGCCTACGCGTGAGTTGGCACGACAGATTGACCAGGCCTTGCAGGGTTTTGCTTACTATATGAATATTTCGAACGTGGCAATTTATGGAGGCAACGACGGTATTCGTTACGAGCAGGAGCGACGTAGCCTTCAGCAAGGTGCAGATGTCGTAATTGCAACTCCCGGCCGACTGATTACCCATCTGCAATTAGGAACATTGGACTTAAGCAGAACGACTCATTTTGTGCTCGATGAGGCCGACCGCATGCTGGATATGGGCTTTGCTGAGGACATAATGACAATTGTAGAGCAGTTGCCCAAGGAGCGACAAACCGTGCTTTTCTCCGCAACGATGCCCCCGAAGATAAGAACACTTGCGAAGAGCATCATGAATAATCCCGTGGAGATAAACATTGCAATCAGCAAGCCGGCGGATAAGATAGAGCAGGCAATATATATATGTCGCGATGTTGATAAATTGAGGCTTGTTGAGCATATGTTTGCCGAAGCTACTCCGGAGCGAGTCATTATGTTTTCTTCCTCAAAGCAGCGTGTAAAGGAGATTTATAATACGCTCCTTCGAAAGAAGTTTAATGTAGCAGCCATGCATTCCGACCTCGAACAGGCTGAGCGCGACAAGACGATGCAGCAATTTAAGGCGCGACAGATTGATGTGCTCGTAGCTACAGACATTGTGGCGCGTGGTATAGATATCGATGACATTAAATTGGTGGTAAACATTGATACTCCCCACGATGCCGAAGATTATATTCACCGCATCGGTAGAGCCGGCAGAGCTGGGCGAGAAGGTAGGGCGGTGACATTGGTGAGCGAAAAAGATTTGCAGCGACTTCAAAAAATAGAAGCCCTCTTAGAGCAAAAAATCTTGCAGCTGGATTTGCCCGAAGGATTTGAAAAACCAGAACTTAAACCCATGAAACCTGCTGGTAGAGGCCGGAAGCAATCAGCTTCTAACACGCGTGGTGGGCGAAATAATGGGGACAAGCAAAAAACTGGCAGACATCGCGGAGGTAAGCGCCGTGGAGGCAAACAAAAAGAAAAACAGGCCGAAGCTGTGCAAAATTAAAAAGGCGATGTAACAACCTTGACGTTGAATTTATTAAAATTATATAAAGTGGCAATATGTTCTTGGAGAATTCAACCACTTTTTGTAATTTTGCCGAATAATTTTTAACAACCCTTGTTTTCGAATGAGCAGACTCATTTATATATTAGTATTATCTGTCCTCACGTTGTTCGTATCTTGTGGCAACTACAACAAGGTGCTTAAGTCCACCGATGTAGATTTTAAGTTTGCGGCAGCGAAAGAGTATTACGCAAAAGGTCAGTACAATCGGGCTGCAACAATCTTGCAGATGATTGTTACGTCTTTGAAAGGAACGGAATATGGACAAGAGTCGCTATTCCTATTGGGAATGAGTCATTTTAAAGCCGAAAATTATGAAGCTGCAACGGCAGTTTTTCGCAAGTTCTATCAATCATATCCCAAAGGCGAATATACTGAAGAGGCACGCTTTCATACAGCGCTTTCGTTGATGGCGGAAATTCCGGAACCAAAGCTTGACCAATCCGCTACTTATGAAGCCATCACAGAGTTTCAGAACTTTGTAGAAGTATATCCTAATAGCGTAAGGCGCGAGGAAGCCATGGCTCATATATATTATATGGAGGATGTGCTTGTTGAAAAAGAATATCTTTCGGCAAAACTTTATTACGACTTAGGCGACTATTTTGGAAACTGCAACAGCGGAGATGGCGGAAGCAATTATCAAGCGTGTATTATTACAGCGGAAAATGCTATTCGTGATTACCCTTATACCGCATTGCGTGAGAAGTTTGCAATTTTGATTCTGAAAGCTAAGTTTGAGTTGGCTGAAAAGAGCATTGAGGCCAAAAAACTCGAACGCTATCACAATGCTATTGACGAGTACTACGGATTTACGAACGAATATCCTGAATCTACATTTATGCAGGAGGCTACGAAGATGTACGAAAAAGCGCGCAAGTATGCTCCTGCCGAAACTGAAAATTAAAAAGAAACTTCATAAAATCTATGGACTACAAAAAAACCAAAGCTCCCACAAACACCGTAACGCACAACCTTATGGATTTCTGTAAAGGTACGGATAATATTTACGAAAGCATTGCGATTATGGCTAAGCGCTCTAATCAGATTGCTGTGAAGATGAAGGAAGATTTGAATAAGAAGCTGAAGGAATTCTCTTCAAATTCAGATAATTTGGAAGAAACTTTCGAAAATCTTGAGCAAATCGAAATCAGCCGCTACTACGAAAAGTTGCCTAAGCCTACGCTCATTGCTGCTGAAGAATTTGCGCACGGTCGTGTTTATCATCGCAATCCCGCTAAGGATAAGGAACAGCTTGATGATTAATCATCCGAGTGAAGATATTTTTTTGAAGTAGACAAGTGAAATAGCTGCGTAAGCTTTCATTTGTCTACTTGTTTTTTGTATCTTTGCAAAGGTTAATATCACTTACGAGTCATTCAATAAAATATTTTTATTTATGATACAGCGCATCCAAACTGTTTATTTGCTTCTTTCTGCCCTTGTTATTGCGTCAATGGCGTTTTTGCCTTTCGCAAATTTCAGTGTGGCAGAGCATTCAGCTGTGTTCGACAACTTTGTGTTTCAGTATTCTAATCCCGACGCTTTTCCCACAACTCCGCATGTGGCGTGGGGAGGAATTTTTTTCTCTGTTGTCAACATAGGTTTTGCCTTATTTGTGATTTTCGACTATAACAATCGTCGTCGTCAGATGCGATGGTGCACGTATTTGCTTCTCTTCGCAGCGTTGTTGTGGCTGACGATGGCTACTTATGCAGCTGTTTTTGCAATTAAGGTTGGCGCTTCTGTAGTGCCAGCGGCTGCTGTGGCGATGCCGATTGTTGCTATGATTTTTGTGGTTCTTGCCAAGAGGGCCATTCATCACGACGAACGCCTTGTGCGCTCATCAGAGCGTTTGCGCTAATCGTTGTCGTTCTTTTTTCGTTATTGATAACTTAAATTTTAATATCATCCAGCTTATGTCACTGAACAAAGTAATGCTTATCGGCAATGTGGGTCGCGACCCCGAAGTAAGATACATCGAACAGGGGGTAGCAACAGCTACGCTCAGCCTTGCTACGAATACTCCCGGCTATACTCTTCCTAATGGCACGGTTGTGCCCGAGCGCACGGAATGGCATCGTGTGCTCTTGTGGCGTCGCTTGGCTGAAGTGGTTGAAAAATACGTGCGCAAGGGCGACAAACTTTATATCGAAGGCGAACTCCGCACGCGTAATTACACTGATAAAAAGGGCGTTTCGCATACGATTACGGAGGTTTGGGCAAATTCGATGGAGATGCTTACGGCGAAGCCAACAAGCTCTGCACCTCAGCAGCCTGAAGCGTCTGCAGCACCCGTGGCAGGCGGTTCTGATGCAGAAGGATTGCCTTTCTGATAATTGATGGACAATGGAGTAGGAGTATCACTGTTTTTACGGGTGATACTCCTACTATATTAGGTTGAAACTCTAATTTATTGACTCTTCCTTAAGTATGCAAGAGCTGGATTCTGAATGTAGAACGGTTTTGAGCGGACGTATAAGGCGTTTTAGTTTTTTGTCCGACGATGTTGAGGTTTATCTGTTGTCCACATCGCAACTTTCTATTGAAGACTTTGAACGCTTGTTGCCTGAAGCTATGCTTGTTGATGCTCGCGAGCGTTACAAGTCAGAGACGCGCCGATTTGAGTTCCTGGCAACGCGACTACTGTTGCGCGTAGTGCTGGGTAGTGGAGTAGAAATCGCTTATCACCCTACGGGGCGCCCATATTTGCGTGGCAATGTTTGTTTGAATATCAGTGTGTCGCACACTGATGGTTACGTGGCAATAGCTCTGAGTGTGCAGCGTGTAGGATTGGACATAGAGCCTGTATCTTCACGCCAACTGCGTTTGCGTGAGCGATTTATGGCGCCTACAGAGTGGGAACAAGCTACGCAGTTCGCATCGCCCGAAGTGGTAGCCTCGATAGGTTGGAGCGCTAAGGAAGCGCTGTATAAGTTGATTGATGTTCCAGGCACGGATTTGCTTGACGGTCTGGTTTGCGAGTGGTGTTCGGCACAAGTGTTGCGCGATGTTCAGCGTGGCAACGAAGTATTGATAAGGATGTGCGGCGATTTGGTCGTCGCTGTGGCATACGAAAAGTGGGATTCGAGCAGTCGAGGTTAAGTTTGCGTGGCTCGAATCCCATTTTTCGTGCTGACAGATTAGTGTTCCGGAGCACATTTTTCTTTATTGATAGAATCTATATACCTCGTTGTAGTTATGCATGCAGTATGCAGAAAACGGCATTTTTATGCAAATATGCACATATTCGCAAAAATCGAGTGAAACTGGACTTTGCAAAACGCGATGTTAATTGCAAACTCTAAGATAGCAAATTTAGGGGTGAAATGTTAAAATCTTTTAAATTTGCGAAAAAGGCAAATTTGGATTTTGCGCAAAAATGTTGTATATTTGTATTACGGAAGGGGAGACCGCATGGTTTCC
>JAFOWI010000048.1 GCA_017425985.1 Bacteroidaceae bacterium
CTTCATTTTGCTATCTCACACCCCCGAAATAGCTCGTTTCGCGCACCGCCGACTTCGGTCGCCAAAACCAAAAGGCCGACTGATTTTGATGCCTAACTCGCTGAATGTTATCTTTGTACCGAGATAGGCGCGCAATAGAAATTTTGCGAAGATCCGACGTCCTAAAACATAATGCCCGTTGACTGCCCAAACTTTAAGCGCTAAGCGCTACTGGCGACGGGGAAAAATACAAGTGGATGGAGCTACAAGCCCTTTCGCTCAGCAAAGGATTGCAACAATCCCTCAGCAAGCATGCGCTCTACGCCGCAGCGGATGGAATGCAGTCCGAACGCTTCAGGACGCAGGTCGGCAATGTCCACCCAGCGCAGGTCTGCCACATCGTCGGCTCCCAAAATGGCGGATTCATCGGCAATTTCGCAAGCAAAGAAAGCGTCGGCAGTATGTACGTCGAAGCCCGAAAAGCGATAGACGTTGGGCAACGAAAAGAGATAGCGCATACGTACAACCTCTGCGCCGGTCTCCTCGCGCACCTCGCGGCGACAACCGTCGTCAATGCTTTCGCCCGGATCGACAAAGCCACCCGGAAGGTCGAGCGTGCCGCGAGCTGGTTCCATCGCCCTGCGCGCTACGAGCAACTGCCCCTTGGCATTGAGAATCACAGCCACGGTAGCTGCCGAAGCATTATGATAGAACACGAAGCCACACTGCGCGCAACGCTTCGAACGCTCATCGTTCTCGGCAAACGCAGGTGCGCCGCAACAGGGACAATATTTAAATATATGGAGTGGATGCATAAATTTTTTGAGGTTATAAGGGTTTGAGTAAGGTCGTGAGGTTTTAAGGTAAGGTTGTGAGGTTTTAAGGCTATGCAGCGTTTTTAGAGTACAGAGAACAGAGTACAGAGTACAACTGCCGTGCGGAATGCAAGCAAGCGTTCGAGTCAAACTTTCTCGTTTATTCGCTTACGCTCATCAGCTTCGCAATTCCTTGTACCTAACAACTCGTCTACTAACAAAAAAGTCATGTCATCAGCTATGGTTTGAATGACTCACTGATAAATCAATGTGGTGATGCGGTCGGGAGCATAGACTTCCTGCGCAATTTGTTGGAGCTGTTCGGGCGTAAGGGATTCGACCTCGCGACAAATGTTTTGCACGTCGCGGTGCACGTTGTAGTGCGCAAAAGTCTTACCGAGTGCCAGGGCATAACCCTCACTGCTGTCGCACGAAATGCCGATTTGCCCAATCAGTTGCTGCTTGGCGGCTCGCAGTTGATGCGGACTCATGGGGGTAGTTGCGATTTTGTCGAGCTCACGCGCAACGAGGCGCATGCAACGCTTCACGTCCTTGGGGTCGCAACCGAAATATACGTTCCAAAATCCGCAGTCGGGATACGTATTGAGGTAACTGTCGATGGAATAGACCAAACCCGCTTTTTCGCGAACGCTTGTATTGAGACGGGAGTTCATGCCCGGTCCGCCCAACACGTTGTTGAGCAGCAGGAGGGCAAAGCGACGGTCGTCGTCAGCGCCAAAAGCGGGCGCTCCGAGCACTACGTGGGCCTGATGTGTCTGCTTACTGACCTCGCGCTGCGCAGGCATGTAGCTGTGGGGCAAACATTGCAGCGCGGGCTTTGGCACTACGGGCACATCGGCTGTAGCACACTCCAGGCACTTCACCACCTGCTTGAAATCAACGTCGCCATAGACATAGAAAGCGCAGTTGGCAGGCACATAATATTTGCGCGCAAAGCGCAGAGCATCGGCGGTGGTATAAGTACGCAGGCGTTCGGCCTGTCCAAGAATGTCGCGCCCCAGCGGATGATTGGCAAAGACCATCGACTCGAACTCGTCGAAAATAAGTTCGGCGGGCGAATCCAGATAACTGTCGATTTCATCGCAGATTACCTCGACTTCGCGGTCGATTTCAGCTTGCGGATATTCGCTATGAAAGACCATGTCGGAGAGCAAGTCAATGGCACGAGCCACATCCTTGCGCAAAACGGTAGCTGTATAGACCGTCTCCTGCTTACTGGTGGAGGCATTGAGGTCGCCCCCTACTCGCTCCAGGCAATTCGTGATGTGGAACGAACGACGACGGTGCGTGCCCTTAAAAGTCATGTGCTCTATGAAATGAGCCATGCCACTGTCGGCAGCATCTTCGTGGCGCGTGCCGCAACAAACGACGTAACCACAATAAACTACGGGTGCTTCGCGGTGTTCATGGATGATGCGAAGCCCATTGGGGAGGGTATGAATCATTTCTTCAAGAGTCGGTGTTTCAAAAATTCATGATAAAGGATGTGTGCCGCAAAGGCAGCCACGCAGCCCGTGTTGAAGAGCATGCGCAACCACAGGTCGGAAACATATGTTGCCGATAGTTGCATCAACACGTAGAACAAGGCGGTCATTGCTACATAAACGGCTATCTGCTTGAGGGGATAAGCCACGGGATTATACTTCTGACCGACGAAATAGCTGAGCAACATTGCCACACCATAGCCTGCAACACCAGCCCAAGCGCATGCCATGAAGCCATACTGGGGCACGAAGACGACGTTGACGGCTATGAGCACAGCACATCCGATACCCGAGAACCAAGCGCCCCAAATCGTTTTGTCAATCAGTTTGTACCAAAATGAGAGGTTGAAGTAAACGCCCATCAATATCTCCGCCGCCATCACGATGGGCACTACCTTCAGCCCGCCCCAATAGTCGGGAGCGATGATGTACTTCAGAATGTCGAGGTAAGCCACAACCATGAGGAATGCCAACAGCGTGAAAATAAGGAAGAACTTCATCGCCTTGCCCATATCCTGCGCTCCGCCGCGTCCGAACACGATGGGTTCGTAAGCATAGCGGAAAGCCTGCGTTATCATTGCCATAATCATGGCTATCTTGACGCTGGCGCCATAAATACCGAGTTCTACCCTGCCCGCTTCGCCTTCAACAAGGTGGCAGTAGAGCATCTTGTCCGCCGTCTGATTCAGAATGCCGGCAATGCCCAATATCAGGATGGGCCAGGCGTAGCGCAGCATGCGGCGCAGCAAGGCAACGTCGAGCACACGGGGGAAACCCGTAAGTTCCTTGTAGAAAAACAGCGTGATGAGCGACGTACACGCAAGATTAATGGCGAAAACCGCCCCTACTTCAAGCGTATAGTCGAAAAACGTGGGCAGCACCACGAAATAAGCCACGTTTGCCACGATATTGAGCACAATGAACAGGAGTTTCAGGGCGGCAAACTTCAGCGCCTTCTTCTGATAGCGCAGGTAGGCAAAGGGGATGCTCTGGAATGCGTCTATCGCCACGCAGAGCGCCATCATCCAAATGTATTCGGGGTGGGCAGCGTAGCCAAGGGCTGAGGAAATCGGGCCGAGCAACACAATCACCGCTGCTACGAAGCACAGCCCCACTCCGCCAACGGCGCCAAGCGTTGTGCTGTACACGCGCTGGGGCACTTCGCCCTCCTTATTAATAAAGCGGAAGAAGGTGGTCTCCATGCCAAACGTGAGCAGCACCATGAGCAACGCCACATAGCTATACACCTCGGAAATGACTCCATATCCGCCCGACGCAGCTGCAATCTTGGCGGTATAAAGAGGCACGAGTAAGTAGTTGAGAAAACGGCCGACGATGCTCGACAGCCCATAGATAGCGGTATCCTTGAAGAGTGATTTCAGCATAACGCGATGAGGGTTAGAAGAATAAGTAACAAATGCCGATGGCTGCAATGATGCCGGCGAAATCGGCGAGCAAACCGCATGCCACGGCGTGGCGCGTGTAGCGAATACCCACACTGCCGAAGTAAACGGCAAGGATGTAGAACGTAGTGTCGGTGCAACCCTGGAAAATACACGTAAGGCGGCCTACGAAAGAGTCGGCGCCGTAGGTAGTCATCGCATCGACCATCATGCCGCGCGCTCCGCTGCCGCTAAGGGGTTTCATAATGGCTGTAGGCAGCGCTCCTACCCACTCGGCATCCATGCCCAGCAGGCTTACGAACCACGCAACGCCTTCAATGAGCCAGTCCATGGCGCCCGACGCACGAAAAACGCCGATAGCTACGAGGATGGCAACGAGGAAGGGAATGATGCGGATGGCTGTTTCAAAACCGCCCTTAGCACCTTCGACAAAGGCGTCGTAAACATTCACTCTGCGGCGCATGGCGGCAAGGATGAACGCAGTAATAATCGTAAGGAGCATGACGTTTGCCGTTGTCGTGCCGACGAGGTCCATCATCGTGGCATCCATTTGGCTAAAGCCCCATATCACCGTGGCAACAAACAGCGAAGCACCACCAAGCGTGAGCATCAGCGTGCGGTTGAGCAAATTGATGCGCTGGTAAAGGCTAGTCACGATGATGCCCGCAAGGGTGGAGAAAAACGTTGCGAGCAGAATGGGGATGAAGATATCAGTAGGATTGGCAGCACCCATCTGCGCACGATACACCATGATGGAAACGGGAATGATGGTAAGCCCCGACGTGTTGAGCACCATGAACATAATCATGGAGTTGGAGGCTGTATCTTTTCGCGTGTTGAGTTCCTGAAGGCGCTCCATGGCTTTCAGTCCCAAAGGGGTGGCAGCATTGTCGAGGCCCAACATATTGGCCGATAGATTCATGAAAATGTTGCCTACAACGGGGTGGCCCTTCGGAATTTCGGGAAAGAGTTTGACGAAGACGGGGCTGAGCCAACGAGCAAAGATGTCGATGACGCCGCCCTTCTCGCCTATCTTCATGACGCCCAGCCACAACGAGAGCACGCCCGTCAGTCCGAGCGATATCTCAAAGGCGGTCTTCGACGTGTCGAAGGTAGAGTTAATAATAGCCGGAAACACAGCCGTGTCGCCCATGAACACGAGTTTCACGAGCGCAATAACAAAGGCTATCAAGAAAAACGCTATCCAAATATAATTCAGGACCATGTTGAGGTGAGGTTTAAAGGTTATGAGGTTTTGAGGTTATAAGATGAGGTTTTAAGGTTATAAGGAATTGAGGTTTTAAGGGCTATGCAGTATTTTTAGAGTACAGAGAATAGAGTACAACTGCTATGCAGCATTTTAGAGCACAGAGAACAGAGTACAGAGTACAACTGCTATGCAGCGTGCATGCAAGCGTTTAAGTCTGAACAACTCGTCTATTATTTTAAGGTTATAAGATTATGAGGTCGCTTCGCTTGTGAGGTTTTAAGGTTACCAATCCGGATGGTCTCTCATTTATTCGCTTACGCTCATCAGCTTCGCAGTCTCATTTCTCCTCGCTCGTACCTAAAAACTCGTTTACTATTTTTTAGGTTCTTAGGTTGTGAGGACCATCCGGAAGGTCGTTATACTCTGTTATCTGTACTCTCTCAGTTGTACTCTGTACTCTGTGCTCTGTACTCTAACGAAGCGACCTAACAACCTAAAGACCTTATAACCTCAGAAGTTGAGCACTTGCGAAACTTCGTTGTTACTTATCCTTGC
>JAFOWI010000049.1 GCA_017425985.1 Bacteroidaceae bacterium
AGGCCACGGAATCTTCCAGAATTTCCTTAGATTCGAGTAATTCGTGATTCATGGGGATGAAACGCTCCACGTCCTGCGCCTCTGTGCGCAAGTATTCCATGAATTTAGGTGATTCTAAAGGACCATTGTAAGGGCGTACGATGATGCACTCCTTGTAGAAGTCATCATTCTCCGGCACATTCATTTCCTTCAATGCCAGTTCGCTGAAATGCGTCAAGGCAAGACTGCCGCCCACAAAGAGGATGCAGATGGCAATCTGTATGCCCAGCATCGTGTTGCGCAGGGCATGCCCACGGCTTCGATGTAACTGCATCGTCATGCTTTGGCGCTGGTGCACCATGGCGCGGACGGTGAGCCACACGACGAAGAAACTGATGAGTACAACAGCCAAAAGTATTACCGCCACACTTTCGTAAACTCCCTCGATGTGCCAACCAAATTCATTTAAGTAAGTCGTGAGCGAAGCATTGGCAAAGTCGATGAGCAAGGTGGCAAGAATGCCTGCCACGATGCCTGTAAACACGAAGGTGAAGAGTGTTTCGCAAGCAAAGAGGCGGAAGATGCTGCCGCTTTTGGCTCCATGCACACGGCGCAAAGCAACTTCGCGCTGACGCATGCGGAAGAGTTGCAACTGCATCTTGAGGAAACCAATCAGGGCAGCGGCGAGGATGAGCGAACTGATGAGGTAAACGATGGTGCGGGTAACACTCATGTGGCCCGTTTTCTCGTCTATCTTTTCACTCAGGGGCGTGAGGCGTGCGCTGAATTGCGGGTCAAGCGTTTTCAGGCGGCGCGTCATCTCTGCTTCGACGTCCTTGGGGTTGACTCCTTCCTCCAAGACAAGACCATAATTCATATGGTAATAGTCCTTCGCTCCTTCCACATAGGTATACATTCCGTCGCTCACCCCGTCGGCAATGCGCTCTGAGGCATAGACATCGCGGATGGTGAATGTTTTCCATTTGCCATCGTGATTCATTAACACGCTACAGCCTACGGGATTCTCGTTGCCAAAAATCTCGCGCGCATGCATTTCGCTGATGACGATTTCCTTATCGCCCAGCACGGGAATCTTCTCGCCCGTCAGCGCCGAACGGATGCCCCAGAAGTTGGGGTCCTCAGCCTGCGTCACATAATAATGGTATGCTCCCGTGCGTTCGCTTCCGTCAGGCAAGGTAAAGGTCATGCTTCCGCCCATGGTGATACCGCCCAGGGAGGCATTGTGCGTCACTTTCTCCACACCGGGCAAGGGTCCGCCCGAGAAGAGCGCATCGTCCATTTCGGTGGTGATGCGAGTGAAAACAAACGTCCAGTCTTGCGTACCATCCTCCATGGTGATACCATAATTTTTTTGTCCTTTGCTGAGTTCAGCCACATACGTGCGCTCATAATAAGGTTCTTCAGTAATGGCAGGCGGTCCGAAATGTTTTAACACAAAGTGCATAGCAGCCAGTGTGACCATGCCCACAGCAAGGGCAAGAATACTGATGGCATTCTGCAATTTATATTTCAGCAGATTGCGGAGGGAGATTTTGAGGGTGTGTAATAGCATAGGTTTTGAAATGAGAAATGAGAAATGAGAAATGAGAACCGACGCCAAACCGAGTGCAATCAAGCTTGCTTGAATTGCCGAGGTGCGAAGGAGG
>JAFOWI010000050.1 GCA_017425985.1 Bacteroidaceae bacterium
GCAGACACTCGGCCTTTCTGAACGCTTGCGCCTTTCGTACCGCACGACGTATTGGGACTTCAGCATCTTCGGAAATGTGAACTATCAGCATTCAGAGTCCGACGTTCAGAATTATTCGAACACCGACACGTGGAACTTTGATTACGGTGCTTCGGCAAACTTCACAACCGACCTGGGCTTGAAGTTATCTACCGATTTCCGCGTCAATTCGCGCCGTGGTTATTCTTCAGCAAACATGAATACCAACGAACTGCTCTGGAATGCGCAGATTTCTCACTCCTTCCTAAAGGGTAAGGCTGCTACGCTCTCGCTTCAGTTCTACGACATCCTTCATGAACAAAGCAGCATCAGCCGCACCATTGACGCCTTCCAGCGTTCAGATTCATGGACCTACGGCATCCACTCGTACTGCATGCTCCACTTCATCTATAAGCTCAACATCTTTGGCGGACAGAAGGGTGGTGCTGACGACAAGGGGCAGAAGGGCCCCAAGGAGTTTCGCGGTGGTGGACAGATGGGTGGCGGAATGCGTGGCGTACGCGTGATGCCCATGTAACGTGAGTTTCTGTCGCAAACACTATTGAACACCAACACAAAAACGATAGGTTGTGGCGGTCGGCACTCTAAGCTGCCGCTCACAATAAAGCACATTCGCTTGCAGCATTCGCTATGCAGCAGGCGGATGTGCTCTTTTTTTATGCCTGCTTATATATATAATATTGAGTGTACGCGTGATTAACATTAAGATGTTGGGCTGGCAGGCTGCGGAATCGTAGAATTTGGGTGCTACGGCAGATTTTTTTCGAAAAAATGTCAGTTTTTTGAAAATTTTCTCAAATTTAGTGTCACAAATCGCGTACTCTCTCGTTATATAAGTAGAAAACGCATCAATTTAATGAAACATCTTTACTGAAAAATCAGCTAACAACCACATCTCGTATTATGACTTCCAAAGAATTTGAAGAGAAATACGTTTGTCTTGCCCCGCGCCTTTACCAGGTGGCGATGAGTCTCGTGCAGAATCAGCAGGACGCGGAAGATGTGGTGCAGGAAACGTTCGTAAAACTATGGCGCGAAGCCGACCGTCTGGAACAGATGCAAAATGCGCAGGGCTACATCCTGCGAATGCTCCGGAATGCCTGTATCGACCAGTTGCGCTTACGCCATGATGAGACCGACCTGTTGCACGTTGAGGAGTCGATTGCCGACGCTCAGCCACCACCGCAGACGGATGCGAAGGACAGAGTGCACGCTATTCTTCGCTCACTTCCACCAAAGACGCAACGCATCGTGACCATGCGCCACGTGGCTGAATGTTCGATTGACGAAATTTGCGAAGCAACAGGCGAAACACCTTCCAACGTGCGACAAATCCTTTCCCGCACCCGCAAAAAAATGATTGAAATGTTTAAGTTTTGATAGTTGACGAGTAAACAAGTAGACGAGTAGACAAGAAGGTTAGACTCAAACGTTTGTTTGTATGCTGAAATTGCATTCCGCAAGGTAGTTGTATTCTGTTCTCTGTACTCTGTACTCTGTTCTCTACACTCTGTACTCAACATCTGATTGAGCCAAAGGCTCTTTAAAAATTCATCCTTTATGAAAACACCTACTATAGACGAACTCCGAAAGAAATACTACGATGGCGATGCTTCATTGGAGGAAGAGAGATTGCTCAAGCGATTGCTCCAGGCGCCCGATGCTCCACCCGAATGGAAAGAGGAAGCCGAACTTATGGAAATTCTGAGCACTCCGCCCGAAGTGGTGCCACCTGCCGGCTTCGAACACCGCATTCTTGAGCGGTTGCAGCGCGAACCCGATTTTAACGCAGAAGTTCAGCCCACTCCCGTCAAACGATTTTTTCGCCCCTGGGTATATGCTACGGCTGTGGCTGCCGCGATGATGGGCTTTGTCTTCATCATGCAGCGCAATATGGAACCCGAATATACGGTTTACTCCGACACGTGCCACACGGCCGAAGAGGCGAAGGCCGAAATCGAAAATGCCTTGCTGTTGGTAGCCAACACTTTGATTCTCGGCGATGTTGCGGACGACTTAGGCGGACCTTGCGACTGATGCACTCATTATTAATATAGTATCATTTCAGTACATCATGAAAACTTTAATCCGACTCTTTATATTAGCAGGTTGCTTTGTGCCGACAATGGCAATGAATGCAACGGTGCTGCCTGCTGCTTCGCCTGTCGTAAATATGCTGATGAAGGATGCGCGCCCCAAGGTGGAGTTCTCCTTCGACCATCTTGCCGACAATCCGAAAGTGACGCGACTCTACGTTTCCGAAGAAATGCTCTCCGTTGCGCGTGCGCAGTTGATGAAGCCCGACCATTGGGAGTTTTCCCACGTCGTTGACCGCTTGACCAGCATTCTGACAATGCACACGCACAGCCGTTCGACAACAGCAACTATTCGTGGCAACTACAAAACGGTTTCAACGATGGAGGATTACGAACTGCTGTTGCATCAGCACGTTGAGAAGACCGATGTGATTGTCTTTGGCGTGCGCAAAAAAGGGCGCGCACTGAGCGAACTCCTCATTTTCCGCTTCCGCGACGATTATTGTTCGCGCGTGGTGCAGATGACCGGCGAACTGACCATTGACGATATCGCAAAGATTATTAAGTTGAACAAGAAAATGTAAAGCATCATGAACCATATATTCCGATTTATCACATTAGCGCTTGCTTTCCTCGCAAATATGTTGCTGCTTTCCGCTCAAGGCGTGGAATTGCGCTCGGGCGAATGCTACGAAATTCGCTGTATAGAGTTTCTGAATGGCGCCGTTGTTCCGGCGAAAAACGATGTCCTCGCACTGACGCACAGTGCCGACACAAATGCAAAGAATGCGCTTTGGCGCATCACGAAACTCAACAGTGGTTACTACTCCATTCAGCACGCTGAGACGGGACTTTACATGACGTACGACGGCAAGCGCACTGCGACGCGCCGCTACATGTTGCTCACCGAGGAGATGGACGGCATGGCGTCGCAGTGGAGCATCTATCCCGGAGCGTCGCACATTATTATTACCAACGTTTACAGTCAGTATTTGCTCAACGTGCGCCGCGACTCGCGCATCGTCGGACTTTACAAGAATATGACGAAGAGCGCCACGGACAACGAGCGCTTTGTGCTCTACGACAAGAAGGGTAAGCAGGTCTCGGTGATCGACAAGCAGCCCGTCGTTTTCAAGGCGCCCGAACCCGACCCTACGACGGCGAGTCAGCGCAATTATTACAGCACGCAGACCTACCAGTTCAACTTCACCCTTGATGGCAAAGCGCCCGTTTATGACGCACGCAGCAAGCGCTACCTCCTGTCGCTGCCCGAAGCGCTGATAGGGAAGAAGGTGGAGCTGAAGTTGGTTAGCACCACCTTTCCCGACGCGCAACTTTTTGTAAACGGAAAGGTTGTTAAGGACAACGGACGCGTGGCGTTTGGCGCAGTGAGCGGAACGGATACGCACCGCCTCGCAGTGGTGCAAAATGGCGACACGATTGCGCGCGCCAACCTTCAATTTACCTTCCTGCCCATCGTAGAAATTACGGCAGAATCTTTCAGCAAGAATCATTGGGGCAAGGGTCAGATGACTGTGCACGACGCTACGCTGAACGCCGACTCCTCCTATACCATTCAGGTGAGAAATCGTGGCGAATGGACCACACGATTCGAGAAGCGCTCCATGGGCATTAAGTTGAAGAGCGCTGACGGAAAGAAAATTGACCGCTCCATCCTCGGACTCCGCACGGACAACTACTGGGTGCTCGACGCAATGACGATAGACCGCGCTCGCATGCGTAGTCGTGTGGCAATGGACCTTTGGAACGACTTTTCAGCAGCCTCACATTTCGGAAAGAAGGACAAGACGACGCACCATGCTTCGCGCGGACGTATGGTAGAGGTTTTCCTAAATGGCAAGTACCACGGCATCTACAACCTTTGCGAACGCATTGACCGCAAGCAGTTGCAACTGGCGAAGTCGAAGGACGGCAGCATTGCCGGACTGCTTTACAAGGCTGACCAATGGAGTACGGCAACAAAATGGGGCGGAAACAAGAGTTGGGCAAATTCGCTTTGGAACCCCAACAGCAAGAGCGAGGAGTGGGAAGGCTGGCAGGCCAAATATCCTGAACCTTCGGCAAAGAAGGATGCGCAGTGGCAACCCCTGCTCGACGCCATTCGCTTTGTCAGCACTTCGAGCGACTCGGATTTCTGTGCCGACGTGGCGCGCTATTTTGATTTGCCTAGCGTGCGCGATTATGCTTTGTTTATCGAACTCCTGTTTGCTACCGACAATTCCGCAAAAAATATGTATTGGGCAGCGCAGAACTATGCCGTGAATCCGCAACTCACGCCCATCCCTTGGGACTTGGATGGCACATTCGGTCGCGACTGGAACGGTAATTCGAGCGGACTCGAAGCGCACCGCGACTACCGAAAGTACCTTATTGGCGAGGGCCATCAAAGCACGCTGATGGAGCGCCTCTACAAACTGAACCCTGACGGTTGGAACGAGCAAATGGCGGAACGCTACCGCCAACTGCGTCGCACGCACTTCGACCCCGAGCGCTTGGCGCAACGCTTCGATGCCTATCTGCAACTCATGGAGCAAAGTGGCGCAAACGTCAGAGAGGCGGAACGCTGGCGCAACTCGCAAGGCGGACGCCTCGAACTTCGCAAGGACGTGGAACAGTTGAAGCAATGGTTGGCACAGCGCATTGCCTTTTTGGACCTGTTGTATCAACAGTGATTTTGTTTACTTAAATTCTTACATTTTTTGATTGAAAACTATCCGGGAGTTAGATCAAACTAACGAGGATTTTGTTCAAATTAACTCCCGATTAGTTTTTCCTATTTAGGGTTGGCATTCACGCTGACCCTAAGGGAACTATTTGCCTAACTTCAAAGTCAATACATTCAATGAAACCCATTTTTATCCTCCTGATTTCCCTCGCCACGCTTGTGGTGCAGGCGCAAGAATATACCGTGAAGGGCATCGTCGTTGACAAAAAAACGCAGGAGCCTTTGCCCATGGCGATAGTCGAGTTACAAGCCTCCGACACCATAAAAGTGGTCAATGC
>JAFOWI010000051.1 GCA_017425985.1 Bacteroidaceae bacterium
GCTTCCTCTTTTGAGCGCGCAGGGTATTTGATGAAAAGGCGTTGTGAATACATGCTATCGGGAGTCTCGCTAACGATGCTCGTAAACTCCGTAGAGTCCCTATTCATGTGTACGATGTATGAGGGTTGCGTTATGGTTACCTGCGGAGAGGTAGCGCTTTCTTCCACATAGCAAGTGTCCACGCCCATAACGTGAGTCTCTCTCATGACTTGCACAATCGTAGCAGGCTTTTGGGGTAGGGCAAAGGTAACCGTAGCGCCCGTAAGTATAATTACCCACAAGGCGGTCAGGAGTTTGCCGAAGCGACTAACGCCTATGCGCTCGGTGCGCTTCATTTCCTTGATGCGACGGCGGATGAAGGAATTGTTGAAGCCGTTCGCAATGATGGTGCAATCCTCAGAGGCTTCGCTCACGAGGAGGCATTGGTAGGTATATGCGTCCGTGCCTTGTTCGAGCACGAGGCGGTCGGCCTCAAATTCGTGGAGGTCTCGTAGCGTTTTGCGCACCATCCAAAGCACGGGGTTGAACCACATGAGGCGAGTAAGCAACTCAATCGCCCAAACGTCTATGTAATGTCG
Organism: Bacteroidaceae bacterium; assembly: GCA_017425985.1. Classification (GTDB taxonomy): domain Bacteria; phylum Bacteroidota; class Bacteroidia; order Bacteroidales; family Bacteroidaceae; genus Alloprevotella. The sequence continues at coordinate 579 of JAFOWI010000051.1, forward strand.
GCAGGCGATGTGGGCTTGTTCGTGAAGGATAAAGAGGCGCTCTTCATCGGGAGTGCGACCCACGGGCAAGAAGATAGTGCGCCCGAAGGAGAAGGGCGTTTGTATCCACGCGGCATGAAGGATGTTTTCCTCCGCACGCGCCCCATCAAATGTGCCTTTGCGCATCATGAGGCGCAAGCGTATGAGGGGGATAATGATGATAAGGAGCAAGATGGCCGACACCGTGGGGATGGCGATGCAGAGGGCGGTGCGCAAAGTGTCTGCCGTGAGTGTGAGGACGATGGGTGCGTCCTTCGCGGGTGCTTCCTCTTGACGTGTTTCCTTGGAGGGGATTATGGCATTTTGCGATTGCTCGGGGAGGGGCGAAACGTCTTCTTCTACCACCGCTTCGGGATGCTGGGCAAGGTAAACTTCCGCTTCCTCCTGCGTCATTGTCATGACTTCAGGCGCGTGCTTGCCTTCAACATAAGACTTCGCAAAGTAAGCGCACACCTGCAACAAGCACACCATGGGAATGGCGAGCAAATAGCTGCGCTGGAAGCGAAACGAGTGCCTCCGCGAGAGGAAGAGGATATAGAATGCCCCAAGCAAAGCGGACACGAGCACGATGCTGGCGTAGGCGTAAAGTTGGGGAGAGAGGGTGTGGAGCATAGTTTGATTTTAGAGTACAGAGAACAGAGTACAGAGAACAACTACCATGCGGAGTAAATCTGCAATGGTGTGAATCGTACGTTCTCGGTTACTTAAATAAGGTTGTGAGGTTATGAGGTTATAAGGTTATGAGGTCGTGAGGTTTTGAGGTTAAGAGGTTCTGAGTTTTTAGTAGAGTCCAGTTTAGAGTTCCAACCCGCAAGGTAGTTGTACTCTGTACTCTGAACTCTGTACTCTACTTCGTGATTTCCTCCAAAAGTTCCTGAAGTTCCTCCTTGCTCAGTTTTTCACTCTTCACGAAGAAGGAGAGGAAGTTGCGGAGCGAACCGTGGAAGAGGGTGTCGCGCGTTTCGTGCATAAAACCGTCGATGTATTCCTCGCGTGAGAGTAGGGGGCGGAACACGTGTGCCTTGCCGCGGCGCTCGGGAAAAACGACTTCCTTGCGCGTCAATACCTGCATCACGGTGAGCACCGTGGTGTAAGCAGGTTTCGGTTCGCCCATCGCTTCAATCATTTCGCTCACCGTGGCTTCGCCTTTCGCCCAAAGTATGTTCATCAATTGTAGTTCGGCTTTTGTCAAATTTTTTTGCATAGTAGTTTGTTTTTATTTTGAGGTTGGCGTGAGCAGAGGAAACTGAAGCGCTCGTAGGGCGTTTGTCGTTGAAAATTTCTAAGGCCCTAAAGGTTTTTTGCGCCCTTTCTGACCTTAGAAAAACAGCTTCTTTAAACTCACTTTTTATTTTTCTACTGCAAATATAGTAGGAAAGTTTAGTCGTGCAAAATTTTCTACGATAAAAATAGTATTTAACTACGATATTTATAGTATTTGTGGATTTGGGAGCTTTGATTCTTGGAAAATGCTTTGATTTTGTAGCGTGGAAATGTGTTTTGTGGAAAAGAAAAGAGGAAGTCCTGCGGGGGACTTCCTCTTTGTACGACTCAATATATAATATATACGCGCGTGATCGTATATAAATATGCGCTACATGGTATATACATCTTTGAGCGTAAGTTGCCGGCTTTACTTAATAGCCAATGCTTTGTCGATGCTGTGCTTGAGGGCAGCGAAGTGTGCCTTGCTGTCGGCATTGCCGCCTGCGCCGTTGAGCTGGCGCTGGAGTTGTTGCAATGCGCTGAGGCGTGCAGCTTGGAGGGTTGAATTGTAGGTTGCGTTCTTGTAGTCGGAGATAAGGTCATCTACAAATGCGTTCTGCAATGCCTTGCGGTATTCGCTCACCTTTGCTCCGCTCGTAGCTTCGGTGAAGAGCATCTTGCTGAGGTCTGCAAGGAAGTCTGCCGCAGGATATTCGGGCGTGAGCTCTGAGAGCGCATTCATGAGATTAGCGATGCCTCTTTTTCCGAAATTGATGGTGACGTTTTGAGGAGTGTAGGTAATGCGCTTCATATAGTCGTGCTCGATGAGCCATGTAGGCTCGGTGGCGATGTGGCGACGCACAAACTCCATCACTTCCTTCTGTCGCTCGCGGCTAACGTTGCTGTAAACGGCTCCTGCCTGGTCGATGGTCTTGAAATCAGCCATCACGCCGCCTAAGTTGCCGAGTACGTGACCTACGTAGCGGTTGAACTGCGTGAGATATTGCTGATAGACGCTGCTAAGGTTTTGTGCGTAGATGTCCTTTGCGTCGTAGCTCCACGCGGGGAGCTGGCTGAGCGCGCGCTTGATGTTGAGGATACCGTATTCGCTCGCCTTGATGGCATCGTCGCCGAGGTCTTCGGTCTGGCAACGGGGGTCGTTGGTGTAGTTGGTTTCGCCGTCGCCCCACCACAGGCGGGGATTCTTTTCGAGTTGCTCCTTGATGAGCGTTTCGAGGGCTTCGTGGTCAGCCATAGCGTCGGCGGCAAACATAGGACGGTAGCCCCATTCAATGGCCCAGATGTCGTAGTCGTTGATGCGGGGGAAGATGCCTTCGCGGCTGATGTTGTCCTCGGGCTGAGCTACGTAGTTGAAGCGAGCGTAGTCCATGATGCTGGGTGTGTGGCCATACTTTTCGACCCATGCCTTGTTGCGCAAGCTGTCAACGGGAACCGTGCTGCTTGAACCGAAGTTGTGGCGAAGTCCGAGCGAGTGGCCCACCTCGTGTGAGGACACGAAGCGAATGAGCTGGCCCATGAGTTCTTCGTCGTAGTTCATCTTGCGTGCGGCTTCGTCGATGTTGGCAGCCTGCACCATGTACCAGTCGTGAACGAGGGTCATCACATTGTGGTACCAGCACACGTGGCTCTCAATGATTTCGCCTGTGCGGGGGTCGTGAACGTTAGGCCCGTAGGCATTGGGAATGTCAGATGCGAGGTAGCGAATCATGCTGTAACGAGCGTCTTCCATTGACATGGTGGGGTCGTCTTCTGGCCATTCCTTACCGACGATGGCATTCTTCCAACCGGCTTTTTCGAAAGCCACCTGCCAGTCGTTGACACCCTGGATGAGGTACTTGCGCCACTGCTTGGGCGTAGCGGGGTCGATGTAGTAAACAATCTGCTTCTTGGGCTCGATGAGTTCGCCGCGCTTCATGCGTTCGGCATCAGCGCTGTCCTTGGGTTCGAGGCGGTAGCGCACGATGTAGCGCTCGTTTTCCACGCGCTGCTGGCTGTCGCTGAAGCGCACAAAGCGGTCAGCAAAATAACCCACGCGAGGGTCGAACAAACGACGTTGCATGAGGTCCTTGGGAAGGAGTACGAACGAGTAGTTTAAGCCAAGTGTAACTTTTCCGCTACGGGCACCGGCAGGCGTTTTTGGGCCAGATGAACTCCATGTCTTCACGGTGCGCACTTCAGTGTTAGTGGGGAAAGTCTTGATGCTTTCAATGTAGGAGAGGTTGGGGAAGTAACCGCCAAGACCAAATTGCTGCTTGTTGGCTGAAGAGAGGCCCAGTGCGCTGTCGTCGCTGCTGAAGAGGCCTGCAACATCGATGCGGCGCAAGCCCTTCTTGTGGTGAACCACCTTGAACGAAGCGATGATGGGGTTGGTGCTGCTGATTTCTACTGCGCGGCCGATGGCGCTTGCTGAGTCGGCAACGTTGACGAGGGCTTCAGCGCGGAGCAGGAGGTCGCCCTTGGGCGAAACTTCCCAATACACTGTTTGTTGCTTCACCAACTCGCCGCCATACTTCAGTGTGCTGGCAGGAGTGCTCGTGAAGCGCACCGTGAGCAGGATGCGACGGCCGATGAGCGAGTCGGGGATGTCCCAGAACCACTCTTCCTTCTGTCCCTTCACGACGTTGAACAATCCGAGCTTTGCTTCGTTTTTGTAATCAATGTCTTCGAGCATTGATGTGGGCGCTGCGGGGTTGAAGTCCTTGGCTACCTTGATTTCGGCAAAGGCGAGCTCGGCTTTCTTGGGTTGCTTGGCGATGAGGAGTGCGTCCTTCTTGTCGGCCTGGAGCATGAGTGTGTCGGCAAAGGAGATTGTGAGCTGTCCCTTCTTCTTTCCCTCCTTGATGGCGATGGGCGTAGTGGGCGTTTTGCTCAGACTTCCGTCCTTAGTGATGAAGGCGTTTGCGCCTACGCTGAAGAGGTAGAACGTGCGGCCGTTGGTCGAGATGAACGAGAATTGCTGCAGCATGTTTTGCTTGTCCTTCTTCTGCTGAGTGGCCTTGAGGCTCACGATGTGCGTGGTGTCGTCCGAGATGGTCCACACGGCGTCGCCTGTTTTGATGTAGTAACTTTGGTTGGGGCGCAGGTCGGCAATGGTTTTTACGGTCTTGATGGCCTTCTTGCCGTTCTGCTTCTTTTCCTTAGCCATGGCGGGCGCTGCGAGCATGGCTAAGCAAAGCAAGGTGGTTAGAATCTTCTTCATTGTGCAATAAATATTTGAGTTTATTTTGATTTCGTGGGCAAATTTAAGGAATAAATCTCTATTATTGTTGTAGATGCCTGATTTTTATTAGTCGCCCTGAACTTAGATTGTCGTAGGGGGGTACGGACGTGCGAAAATCGCGCGATTCTCAGCAGTCTTTGTTGAGCTCGATTTTTCAATTTTCGAGGTGATGAAGGACGTGAAAATGGGACGTAATTTTTTTTCGAACGCACGTTTTGTAACCTTCCTGACGTGCACAAAACCCTCGTTTTCGGGGGTGGTAGATTGCAAAATAGAGGGTAAAACCGCGGCGCTCCGGGGTGGGCTGAAAGTCGGAATTTGGATTTCGGCTGAAAATGTTGTATCTTTGTACTACAGAAAGGGAGAACCACTCGGTTTTCCCCTTTTTTATGCCCAAAAAACGCAAAAACAACCTCTGATGTTGTTAAAACAAGCTCAAAGGTTGTTAAAATTATGTCCGATGTTGTTTTTCGTACCTCCGATGTTGTGAAAAATTCCTCCTATTTCGGGTAAATTTTGGCTTACCGGCTCGTTGCGACGAAAAAAAATTGCATGAGGACGAATTTTTTTCATTTTCGAATCAAAAAACTTTCAGTTCGCGGCTCCGAATCTGGCAAAAAGAAGGCAAAAACAGGTAAAAACTTGTTACATTTTGCTTTCGCAATCTGTGTGCGTGCAGGTTGTGGTTTTGGGCGTGCGGAGGAGTAGTGTTGCCGGATTTTGGAAAAGAGTCGGCATCGTAGCTCCTTGTTCGGGCGGTGGCGTTTGGCCCTTCGATGTGCGCGTGAGCACAAGCGGTGGAGCGCCTACGCAAGTGCGGCTTATGCAATGATGCGTGCTGAGACGTAGGCCGCTACTACGAGCAGTGCGAACGTAAGCATGTTGCGCGAGGTGAAGCCGAGGATGCGGTTGAGCTGAGGTCCGTTGTTGATTTGCACCATTTTGCGCCACGTGAGGTAATGCGGCAGGAGGTAGAAGGCAGGCAGGATGGCGAGCCACTGATTGCCGTTGAGCGCAAGCATAGCCACGCAGGCGTAGGCGGCAATGCCCTGAAGCAGGTAAGCAAGACTGCCGAAGCGTTCGCCAAAGAGCACCACGATGGTGCGCTTGCCCGCCTTGCGGTCGGTTTCGCGGTCGCGGTAGTTGTTGAGCACCAGTAAGGTGTCAACACATAGGCCGCATGCTGCCGAGAGTAGCCACACGTCGCTATGAAGCGAACCTGCCTGCACATAATACGTGCCTATGACGGGCACGAATCCGAAGAATGCCCACACGAGCAGGTCGCCCAGGCCGTGATAGCTCATGAGCGTGGTGTA
>JAFOWI010000052.1 GCA_017425985.1 Bacteroidaceae bacterium
AGTTTCCTCACTTAATGAATTATACTCATCTTGATGTAAAGCTTCGTGTGCTAATAAAGCGGCAATTGCACCTGGTGGGGCATATTCATGCTTAGGATTAATATAGATGTATAGTCTATTTTTTAGGATATAAAGCAGCCATGAAGAGCAGTGACTATGATAGTTATCAAGAGTTTACCTCACTTTTGTCTGACTTATATCAGTGCCGTAATATGAATCATAGAGGTAACACTTTAAATCAATGGGAGAAAGATGTTTTAGACAAAGTCCTTCCACTAAAGTCCTTCTATTATTTTAAGTTCCTTGGTGTTTTGGCACAGTACGTTGAATACATTAAAAATGGTTATTCATCCATTTCCAATATACTAGAATATTGCCAAACAATTACGATTAAAAAGATTGATATTGGAAGACCGCAAATAAAAAGAAATATCCCATTAGATGAATTAGTACGTAGAGATGGTAACAAAAAAAGATTTAAGTAATAATGGAGAAGCATTTCCTTTTTTTATTTTTAGCTTCTTTACGTGTGGTTCAAAACCTCTTCATTAATACACAACAAAGATAGACACTATTACACGGGGTGTCTTTCTTTTTTAGTCTATGCACAAGATGAGCGTGACATGTGACGCGTGATAACAAAAAATAGTTAGGGTAATGCATTTGCTTGCGAAATGGATTGTAAATTTTACTTTACAAAATTATTTAATAATATTGCTATCCGGTAAACATTTTTCACATCATAGAAAGAAGCTGAACTCTAAGTTTGGAGTTCAGCTTCTTTTTTGTTTCTTTGTTTTCGCCAAAAAATTGGCGTATGAGTCAAATTAAGATATATTAAGTTGTTCTTTATTTATCGAATAACTTGTTTTTACATATTATATTTGAATATATTGGCGCTGAATCATAATGCACAAACTGCTGCGTTGCTTATTGATTTCAGATAACATTCTTACACTGCTTAAAAGGGTGTGCCGATATTTTGTATATCGACACACCCTCAATTATAATCAGACGAAATGCGAAAAGCGCTTCCCCGAAGTTGACAGTCGTATAATGCACCCTGAAACGCTGAAAAAACAAATTAATGACAATCGAAAATAAGCCGGTGCAGGTTTAAGCATAACTATGTAAACCGCCGAGGACATAATTTACTCCAAAGTAGGTCATCAACACTGCAAAGAATGCGCACAGTGCGTAGCTAAAAAAACTTTGCGGACGTGTATACATCGGAAACAAGCGCGGATGCAACAGTGGCACATAGGCGAGTAGCGTGATGAGCGCCCATGTTTCCTTGGGGTCCCAACTCCAATAGTTACCCCACGACTGGTTTGCCCAATATGCACCAATGAAAATGCCGATGCCTAACAATAATGTAGCGGGATAGAGCAAAGCGCGCGCAAAACCAAAGGTCGTGGCGAGTTTGCTTGACAGCCCTCCAATTTTCAGCACGATAAGCGCGTGGAGCGACAACAATGTTACGATTGCAAGCAGCGCGTAGGCAATCATGATGACCGAAACGTGCATGCTAAGCAAGGGAGAACGCAGAACTGGGGGCAACTGCGTCGGAAGGTCCTGAAACAAATAAGTGAGCGCAAATGTAGCCGTGGTAAGCGCGATGAGCAGACACACATTCTGAATTGCTGCGGAATATTGATTGCCCTTTGCCCCTGTAATCGCGCTACAAAGCGCTATGCACAACATCACCTCGTAGCCATTCGTGCAGGGAAAGTAGCGGATTTCGATTGCACGGACGATTAACGCAACTGCTATGAGTGCGCTCAAGGCTATGAGCACAAAGGTCTGCCACCTGAGGCGATGGTTGCCGGAGTTTTCGGGCACGGCGATTGACAGCTGATGGCGGAAGGCACTTTTTCGCTGAAGCAGGTAAGCGATGCAGCCAATAAGAAGCAAAGCATAGCCAGCATAAGTGACACCGATTCCCCATGGGTCACAAACGACATAGAGCGTCGTACTGCTTGGCGATATGGACAACTGACAAAATCGCCAGTTCTTATGTTCCACCACTTGGTTCATCGAACATTGTGCAACAACGGGCGACGCATCTTTATTGCCATCGTGGATACGGATTTGCGTAATGTGGTCCTTCGGAATATTTGTAGCAGGATAGCAGATAGTGGCGTAATCAACGAGCTGGATACGAAAGGGAAAGTGCCCCACCGTTTGGTCCTTACGCAAATAGGCATCGGTGACACTGTTTTCATGCGATAGCTGCACGCGCCCTTCCTCCGACAGAAAGTGGCTGAGCGCCGCGCCGCAAAGTATGAGCACCAATCCGGCGTGGAGCACAACTACTGCCCAACGAAGAGAACGGCGCCTTTTCCACACTTCGTAAACACCGCATGCTGCAAGCAAGCCCCAAAGGAAGATTGTCCACGGCGCTGCGTAGAAATAAGCATGCGCCACCTCTGCCGAGAACAGATGTCCGACCACTGAGGCTGCAATCAGTATGAAGATTTGCAACGCCAGCAGTCGGAATATCCATGGTTTAAAGTTGTATTTCATGAGGTAAGATTTTTAATCCTCCAACACAATTACCTTTAAATAGTCTTTAACGCGGAAGCCATGCTTCTTGGCTCCGCCTTGTGAGTCGCTCACGAGAATCAGGGTTTGTCTGCCATCATTGAGTTTGCGACCAAGGCACATGCCCTCATAATTACCAATATTATAAGCAATCGGAGACAGTCGCGACTTAAACGTAGCCACAAGACGCTTGAGCATAAAGTGATTGGGGTCGAACTCCTTGAAATTTGTAGAGCTGTCAATCTGATGGCTCTCCTTGGGATTGACCACAAAGATTTTGCATTCTACGTGCGAACTGAGATAGTTGGGCGAAATGCGCAATTCTCTTTCCATCACCAGTAAACGTCCGTCGGGCAAAGCACAAAGTGCAGGCACGCCAAACGCATGACTAAGCCCGGCATCCTTAGCTTTGTGACGGTCCATCAAGTAAGCATACTGCGCACACGGCATAAGGTCGCTGTTAAAACACTGTATGCGCAAAATGTTTTGCACACCGGGATGCTTTATTGCAGCATATTGCCCATCAGAGCGCAGCGTAGCTTCGGTAGTAGTCCAGAATCGCTTCGACACAGCATCATAGGTTAGCGCCTCGAAACCTAAATTCCAGTAAATATTGTCATGACGAAATTCATTGGGAATGTTGAGGCCGCGACCCGTAGGTTGTCCGTTGAGGTCGTATTCTAAAATCGTTTGGTCGCCCTCGGCGCTGATGAAGAGCGAGTTGCTCTCGGGAACATAAGCAATGTCCTCGCAATCGTGTAGCGAGATGCCTGCCGTATCAACAAATGTGGGCGCTACACCGCGCAGCGAGTCGGACGTAACGTGCAGGATTTCGCCCGTCTCGGGATTTTGCTGAATGGTAAAGAGGAAAAAGCCGTTGAGTTTTTCTTTGTCGCTGACAAGGGCAAAGGTGTCGGCTGAAATATGTGTGATGCCGCTATAATTAGCAGGGCGGATGTTCCACAGATGTAGCGATTTTTGCTGCAAAGGTTTGCCTGTTTGTGCCACACACAGAAGCGGCAGCATGCAACATAGTAAAAAAATGCGTCTCATTTCAATAAAGTTAAGTTAGAGTAATTTCAATGTGTCAGGACATTTGGAAGCCTTAATACGACAGTACTTGGGGAAACGGAATTAGCTGCACACATTTAGAAAAGAGTCCAAAGCGTTTCACCCTCAAGGGTGTTGACGCTGATAATAACCGTGTCGATTGGCGCTAATTCGTAGAGCGGACAGGATACATAGGTTTCGCTCGAATAGTGCTGCGGCGCCCCTTGATTGTTGTGCATCAACTTCAAGTGGAGCGTTGTCTTACCGGCAGCAGAGGTGTTCATCTTTTCTAAATGAAAGCCGATAGAGTGGCGCGAACCCGACATCGTTTTGATTCTGAGCAGGAGATTGGCGTAGCGCTCCGTTTTCCATGCTGCAAGCACTTCGAGCGGATCGGTTTGCTGCTCCTGCGTCGGAACTACAACGGGCATAGGCGAATGAACGAGCGAACAACTCGAAAGCAGTGCGCCTTCGGGTTGTTCGGTATAAACAGTATATACACGATAAATGCTGTCGGGCGTAAGTTTATGAATCGGATTGAGCAACCTGACCGACTTACCATTGTCCAGCCACAAATCCGACGCTACTCCATCAGCCGCAGTGCGGAGTTCTGCCAAATCCTGTCGGTAGGATTGCAAAGCATCGCTGTCCTCGCTACACGATAGTAGCAACGAGAACAGCGATGCGAGTATGCTTATTAAATAAATGTGCTTCATACTTGTGCCGCCAACTGATTGAATACGGGGTTGGCATACATTGTGAGGATGGACTTACGCAGAAAGGCTTCGTCCTTATTGGGAAGGTCGATTAAGCCGATGCGCTCGTTGAGATAGTATTCAAATTTTTCTTTGTCAGCCTGCGTATAGTTGCTCGTGTGTTCAGCAGTGTTGTTGAGCATGTCGGCAGCGATGTAGTTGCATGCATAAAGGCGGTAGCGCAGGTGAATTTCCTTGTCGATGCGCTGTGCAATGGCGGTGAAGACTTCCGTCTTGGGGAGGTCTGCCAACTCATCAATCCACTCGTTGATGCAGGGTGCGGTGCAGTAATGAACCTCGCCCTTGAATCCCTTGATACCCGTAGCCATGTTCAGCAGGTCGTCCTCCTTCGATTTCTTAAATTCAGGATTGTCGCGTTTCTGCTGGAATTCCTTAGCCTTAAGATAGTCGCAGGGGTCGTATTCGTAAGAGATTGCCAACGGAACGATGTTCAATTCCTTCAGACTCTCAATGGGAGTACCCTTGCCGCCCATAGCCAGCATTTTGAGCACCGCATCCTGCGTGCGGTCGTTTGAGTCCTTCGCACGTCCTTCACGCTGCGCAATCCAAAGGTTCTCTCGCTTCTGCGTCACGGCAAAGTGCATGTACTCGCTCATGCGCTTGCTTGCCATTAGGAGTTCGCGACCGGTGAGCGAACGCTGCACGATAAACGATTTGTTGATTCTCACCAAATCCTTAATCCAGGGTTTGATAAGGAGGTTGTCGCCAATCGCAATTTCCACCGTAGTTTCAAAACCATGTTTGTTGAGTAGTCCGCTCAAGTAGGCAGAGTCAAGCACAATGTCGCGATGGTTGGAGATGAAGCTGTAGCGTTTAGTCTTATCGGGCGTAGCCGAATAGTCGAACGTACAACCTGTGGTGCAGTTGTTCCAACTCTTCTCTACGATAGGATAGATGATTTTCTTTTGAAATTCAAGGTTCGTCTTACACGATTTGATGCGCATCTTAATAAGAAAGTAAGGGATGTGACGCACGAACGACTTGATAAATCCCTTGACGGTGGGATCGGCAAGCAGTCGGTCGAAGACGATGGGGAGTTCTTCCGAAGTGTAAGGACGAATGTCGTCGAATTCAGCAGGAATGTTCACGTTCATAGGATATAAGGTTTAGTGGGGTTACTGATGGGGGAACTAAAATTTTGCTTCGATAATATCTGTCAATACGTCCTTGATATCGAGTCCGGCAGCTCTCACCTGTTGAGGGATAAAGCTGGTGGCTGTCATACCGGGCGTTGTGTTCACTTCCAGGAGGTTGATGGTTTCGCAACCTGCCTCGCCCGAAAGGATATAGTCGATGCGGATGATGCCAAAGCAGTCGAGCGCTCTATATATAAATTGAGTAAGCTCGCTTACACGCGCGGCTGTGTCGGGATGGATGCGTGCAGGAGTGATTTCCTCCACCTTACCGTTGTACTTCGCGTCGTAGTCGAAGAATTCCTGCGTTGTCACCACTTCCGTAATGGGGAAAGTAACGACTTCCTCGCCTTTGCGATAGCAGCCACAGGTGATTTCCGTGCCCACCATGAGGCGCTCAATCATTACTTCGTCGCTCTCGTTCATCGCCTTGTCGATAGCTGTGGCAAGGTCGTCGATGGTCTTCACCTTAGTGACACCAAAACTGCTTCCGCCGGCATTGGGTTTCACGAAACAGGGAAGGCCCAAGCGTGCCACAATCGTAGCATCGTCGGGGCGCACCATGCCTTTACGCACCAGCACGCTGTCGCTCACATTGACCTGCGGATAAGCGCGAAGATAGTTGTTGAGCGCAAATTTGTTGAATGTCAAGGCTTCGACCAGCACGCCACTTGTTGAATAAGGCACTCCGATGAGGTCGAAATAGCCTTGCAGAATGCCATTCTCGCCGGGTGTGCCGTGAATCGTGATGTAGGCAAAGTCAAACTTGATTTTTGTGTCGCCCACGTTGAACGAAAAATCGTTTTTATCGATGGGCAACAATTCGCCCTCGTAGCAGGCATTCCATTCAGCGCCGCGCATTCGGACTTCGACCACATTGTAGCGTTCGTGGTCGATGAACGAAAGAATGCCCTGCGCACTACGCAGCGATACGCCATATTCGGAGGAGTCGCCTCCGGCAACAATTGCTATATTTCTTTTCATGAATTCCTATTGTTTAAGTCCTGAAATGTAAGTGCGCCACTTTTCGAGCAACGCAGTCATGTCTTCGGGAATGGGCACGCTGAAGTCCATTTGCTCTCCCGTTCGTGGGTGTTCGAAGCCCAGCGTACGCGCATGCAAGGCCTGACGTGGGCATAGCGCAAAGCAATTTCGGATGAAACTATTGTAAGCCGCACCTTGCGTGCCGCGCAATATTTGGTCGCCACCATAGCGCTCATCGCTGAAAAGGGGGTGGCCGATGTGCTTCATGTGCGCTCGGATTTGATGTGTGCGCCCCGTTTCGAGGATACATTCGACGAGCGTCACATAACCGAAGCGCTCCATTACATTATAGTGAGTCACGGCAGGCTTACCGATGCCCGAGTCGGGTGGGAATACAGCCATCTGAAGGCGGTCCTTGGGCGAACGTCCGATGTTGCCCTCGATGCGACCACTATCCTCCTGGAAATTGCTCCACACAAGCGCGTTGTAGCGACGGCGCGTTGTTTTGTTGAAAAACTGCCAGCCCAAATGGGTCTTTGCCTCGGGCGTCTTCGCTACGACGAGCAGCCCGGAAGTGTCCTTATCGATGCGGTGCACCAGTCCGACGTCGGGACTGTTGGGGTCATAGTCGGGATTGTCGCGCAAGTGCCAAGCAATGGCATTGACAAGCGTTCCCGTATAGTTTCCGCAGCCGGGATGAACCACGAGTCCTGCGGGTTTGTTGATTACCAGCACGTCGGCATCTTCATAGACAATGTCGAGCGGAATGTCCTCGGGGATAATGATGTTTTCGTAGCGCGGACGGTCGAGCAGAAGGGTTACGACGTCGAACGGCTTCACGCGATAGTTGCTCTTCACGGGCTTTCCATTAACGTGGATAAAGCCATTCTTCGCAGCCATCTGTAGTCTGTTACGCGACGTGTCGGGCATCAGGTTGAGGAGAAACTTATCAATGCGCAGCAACTCCTGCCCTTTGTCGGCAACGGCTCTGAAGTGCTCGTAAAGCCCTGCGGCCTCGCTGTCGCCGGCTTCGCCTTCAAGGCTCGTCACGTCCATCTCCGGGAGGTCGAACTCTGCGTCAAATTGTGTGTCAGTAAGATTCATTGTGTTGTCCATATCGATTTCAACATCCCGCCTATTCAAAAAAATCGCCCACTTCGTCGCTGCCTACAGAGTCAAGAGCAACGCTGTCTGCTACAAAATCAAGCCCCAAAGCGTCTTCCTCCTCTTCACCCTTACCAATGACGAGCGTAATGGGCACATCGATGGGCAGACGTTCGCCCACATTGAGTTCACGTCCGCGCGCCTTGATTGCATATACCCACTCACGGTCGCCCTCAATCCATTCGTGCTCTGTTAGCCCAAAACCCATAGCCTTGAGGCGCGCCTCGGCCTCACGCATCGAAGAGTTGTTAGCAAGGTCGGGAATCAAAATCGGACGCGCACCGTTTCCGTTGATGGTAAAGGTGATTCTGCGCCCCTCCTTAATTTGCTTACCAGGAGCTATCGACTGTTCGAGAATGACATTTGGCTGCATCGTAGTAATGTAGCCCGTATCTACAATCTCGCCTTTCAAGCCCAATCCCTCAAGGCGCATCATAGCCGCCTCAGGGCGCTGTCCGCGCAAGTCGGGCATCTCAATACTGTAACCATGCATGGTGTATTGATCGAGGAAGTACATGAGTCCCCAAATTGCAACAACCAACATAATAGCCATCGCCAGGAAATTTCCCCACACCAAGGGACTAAAAATTTTTCGTTTGAATGATTGAAAATTCATGATGATAATAAATTCCTACACAAACGCGCGAAGCAATAATTCAGAAGAACTCCGCCCCACCCCGTTGCATAAGTTCGCAATTATAGTTAGCAAAGGTAACACAAAAAAATGAGTACACACACGTTTTGCGTTGAAAATAAAACAAACACACACCCTCACATGCACAATCGCAACCGCAAACACTGCTTTTTCTTAAAAAAACAAGCCTACGAACCATGGTGCGCCTGCAAAACAAGCCCGACCGACAACGAAGTCCAACCTATAAACACAAAAGCAAGTCCTCGGCAAACCAAGCATGCAGGCAGCAAAACCAACATTATTTTGACAAAATGACGTATTTTTAGATTTTAACATTTATTTACAATTCGAGCAAAACAACTTTTTTTGTATTTTTTTCGAAAAACGATGTTTTCACACTCAAATCCGAGAGTTTCGGACGTAAATCCCCGTTATTTTCGACTAAATCCTCCTTATTTTTCACTAAGTCGGACTTACGAAAAACAACATCGGAGGTAATTTTAACAACATCCGACCTTGTTTTAACAACATCAAAGCTTGTTTTTGCCATTTTTGGACAAAAAAAAGAGAGAAACCGAGTGGTTCCTCCCTTGTAATACAAAGATACAACAAAATTTGACGAAATCCAAATCAGGAAAAAAGTGTTAATTAACATCCCTTAACAATTTAGCCCTACATTTTGCAATCTAAGCCCCCCGAAAACGCCCGTTTCGAACACATCCGATTTCTGTCTCCAAAACCAAAAGGCCGATTAATTTTAATCCCTAACTCGCTGTGTATTATCTTTGTACGAAGACAGCGAGAAAATTCCGAAAAATTGCAAATCTGGATGCAAAAACGAATAAGGCCAATCATTAAAACAGAACGCCAAATTTCATCAATGTTATCTTAGCGCACAAAGTCGCCTTCGCTGAGCAACTGAATATTGTTGCTCGCCACGACTTGCATAGCTTTGTCCGTCTCGTCGGTACGCATGACCAAAACGCCCTTGGCATTCCACAAGAACGAGTAGAGGTAAAGGATGTTGACTCCTTCGTCCGACAAAGCCTTGATGGCAGAGGCTGCACGGCCGGGTTCGTCGTCAATCGTGATGGCCATCACGTCTGCCAGCTGCACGTTGATGCCGTTCTCCTTCAAGATGAGGAACGCCTGCGAAGGTTGTGAGCAGAGAATGCGATAGATGCCATAGTCCTGCGTGTCGGCAATGGTAGATGCAATGATCTGGATGTTTGCACGACTCAAGAGGTCGAGCACACGAATCAGCGTTCCGCTCTTATTTTCAATGAATATTGATAATTGCTTGATTGTCATAAATGTATTGATATAATTCTTTGTAAACAAGTCGATGGATGCAAG
>JAFOWI010000053.1 GCA_017425985.1 Bacteroidaceae bacterium
AAAGCAGCTAAGATTTGCGACTTCTTATCGAGTTCAACATTCTCATCTTGAATGGGCTTGAGCGTTTGAGAAACGAAAGCCAACAAGAAAGCTGCAATCACCACCATTACTATTGCATAGCCAATGGTGTATCCATTACTATTTGTATTCATAGTTTCTGAGTTTTTACTTCTTTACGCGGCTGAGACGCTTGTTAATATTACGCTGAACGAATACATAGTCAATCAGCGGTGCAAACATGTTCATCAAGAGAATTGCAAGCATCATGCCTTCGGGATAACCAGGATTGAGTACGCGAACAAGAACAGCAACTACACCAATCAAGAAACCATAGATGAACTTACCATTTTCAGTACGAGCACTGGTTACGGGGTCAGTAGCCATGAATACAGCACCGAAGCAGAAACCACCCGCTGCGATGTGTTCGTACCAAGGCATTTGAGCTGCTACGTTGCCTTCAAGGCCCATTGCATTGAAGAGCAATGCAGTGAGGATACCGCCGGCAAATACGCTACCCATTGTGCGCCAGCTTGCAATACGTGTCCAAAGCAAAATCACAGCACCAATGGCAATCGCGATTACGCTTGTTTCACCTACAGAACCAGGAATCAAACCGGTAATTGTACCTGTGAAATCAACTTCGCTAATGCTTGAAGCTGCTGCTGCAACACCGAGAGGAGTTGCCTGAGTGACAGCGTCAGAAGCGAGGTCGTAACCGAGACCGAGGAACTTTTCTGTAGCTACCCAAACCTGGTCGCCGCTCATGCTTGTTGGATAAGCAAAGAAGAGGAATGCACGCGCAATCAAGGCAGGGTTAAAGATGTTCATACCTGTACCACCGTAGATTTCCTTACCGATGATTACTGCGAAAGCTACAGCAATAGCCATCATCCAAAGCGGAGTGTTAATAGGGCAAATCATAGGAATAATGAGACCCGAAACGAGGTAACCTTCCTGGATTTCTTCCTTTTTCCACTGTGCTGCAACGAATTCGATACCGAGACCTACACCATAAGAAACAATAATGCGGGGCAACATCAAAGCGAAGCCATACATAAACATTTCGATGAACGACGTTTCGCTCAACATGCCAGCAGCTGCTGCATTCTGATAACCCACGTTGTACATACCAAAGAGCAATGCAGGAATCAAAGCGATAACCACAAACGACATGATACGCTTAGAGTCGATTGCATCGTGAATGCTCACACCAAAACGCGAAGTTGCGTTAGGAACAAGCAAGAACGTTTCCATACCATCGAAGACAGAGCGGAAAGCCGACAACTTGCCACCTTCTTCGAAGTTAGGACGAATTTTGTCAAGATATTTTTTAACCATTTTGATTGATATCTAAAATGAATGATAATTAGCTGTTTTCCTTACGAAGAATGTCAAGCCCTTCGCGAACAATACGCTGAAGTTCGAGCTTCGAAGAGTCGATAAATTCAGCTACTGCGAAGTCTTCGGGAGCAACTTCGTACATACCGAGTGCTTCTTGACGATCGATGTCACCGGTGATGATTGCTTTGATAAGGTATGAGGGATAGATGTCCATGGGGAACACACGTTCGTATTCCGCGCTCATAATCATGTGGCGTTCGCCACCCTTAATGCGGCAGTCGAGGTTGTACTTCTTGTTCTTGCCCATCAACCATGAAAGGTAGCTGTGGCTTGTTGAAAAGTCGTTCAAACGAGGCATAATCCAACCGAACAATTCGTTTACGTCGTCGCCTTCAGGAAGAGCGCATACTTCAGTTGCATAAGCGCTAAGGAAGCACTTCAAGCAAGCCTTCTTACCTACGAGAGGATTGCCATCAACTACTCGAACATTTCCTTCCTTAGTCTTGATAATAGAGCTCAGAGGCGCACCAATCTTAGTCTTTACGTAAGAAGGCTCTACTGCCATGCTACCGCCTACGGCAACGATGCGTGTGAGGTCAACCTTACCTGTACGAACTAAGCGACCAATGAAAATCACGGCTTCAGCGCCCATTGTCCAAACAACTTCGCCCTTGTTCACAGGTGAGATGTGGTTGATGTGTACGCCTACGTTTCCGGCAGGGTTAGGACCATCGAATACGCTCACCTTAGCACCTTCGAGGGGAAGAATTTGCGTATTGATTTGTTCGGGGCTAACGCCTACATGCACTTGAGCAAGCTTTGACAAGGCCTTGATACCCAACTTAAAGTCGTTTTCCTGACCTGCTGCAACGAATGAAAAGTCAGCAGCCAAAGGCATTTTAGAGAATGCGCTCACAAAGATTGCCTTGGGCGTATCGACAGGCGATGCAACTACGTCGTAAGGACGCTGACGGAAGAAAGCGAACAAACCACTTTGCAAAAGGAGGTTAAGCATTTCGTCTTTCTGAACCTTGTTTACGTCAACACTACCGAAATCCTTAGCAGCCTGAGTGCTGTCGGCATCGATGCGGATGTAAAGGATTTTTCTACGTTCGCCACGTTCGATTGCCTTAATCTTACCGCTTACGGGCGATACGAAAGCAATTCTTTCAGTAGCCTTGTCAACAAAAAGCGGACTTCCGGCGAGCACGCTGTCGCCTTCCTTAACAACAAGCTTTGGAACCACACCAGTAAAGTCGGAAGGGCAAATAGCATATTCGCTTGCCAAACCAGCTTCCTTCACTGTCAATGGAGCCTCACCTTCCAGATTAAGGTCAAGTCCTTTCTTAATCTTGTACAATGTTTCCATTAAGAATAAAGTGTAAAGTTATTATGAATTAAGTTTCGTTAATCGTCAAATCAAAAAAGCCGTACACCACGAATTTGAGCGCTCTGCGCTGCCAAATTCAGGATTTTGCACCTGCATTTTGCGTCGGACGCCATGCTTTCCGAATAGCACGACTGCATTTGCGCGGGCACACGTACACTTGACATGCAAAATTAATAAAAAAAGCCCAAGATTTTCTCTATTTCTACGTTTTTTTACATTTTTTTATAAAGTTTCTATAGAAAAAGCATTTTCGGATGAAAAAACGCGGCTGAGAATCGCCCACATTGCTCCCCCACTCGACGCTTGGCTGCAACAAAAACGAAGAGTGCCCGTATCCCTACGAACACTCTCCAACCATTATAAAACAAATTCCGTTTCTAAATTCAAAGCGGAGACGCATTCGCCCCCATTACCAAGCGGTAGAAATTGCAGCCTACGAAGTTACCTGCGACAATGCATACGTAGAATACTGCTATTTCGAGTCCATGAGCCATCCAGAAATCCACAGGAACCGTCAGATAGTAAAAAGCATCGGCTACGCAGTGGGGAAAGCCACATGTGATAAACAAGGGCACACCGAACAACATCGGGAGATTATTGCCCTTACGCGCAAAGGTTACAGCCGTCGTCATAATGAAACCACACCCTACTGCCAACAAAGCACCTCGCAACGGACCAATCGCCAAGCGACCTTCCAAAATGTTCTGTGCCGAGGCCTGAAGTTCGAGTGGAGAAAGACGCGCCAGCATCGCTACGAGCAAACAGCCGGCAATATTGCCCAGCAGAATGAGCAGCAATAGTCGTATTTCGCCCTTCTTGATGAATCCGGCGGTGCCTGTATATAATCGCAAGCGATAGTTCACTACAGACAATAATCCGAAGGCAAACAGAACGCTTCCAACGATGTCGCGCGTTGCCAAAAAGCCAAAACCAGCAATGCCAACACACACACCAGCCATCAGCGATGAACGGAAAACCTCCAATACGTGTTTCATTTCAAAAATTTCGTGTTTGAACGGATTAAAACCAAATACGTTTGCAAATTTAAAACATTTCAACAAAATAAACAATACTGAAACAAAAAAATGCTACTTCGATGGCGCATTTTTATCGGTAAATCGACATTTCCCTATTAAATATGTATTTTTCATAAAAATTAACCGCATTTTTGTTTGGAATCCGTAAAAATATTTCGTAACTTTGCAAACATCTAACACCACACAGAAAAACTAAACTACAACCGCCGTTTCAGAAAAGGAGAATACAAACAACGAGCGGACCATGAAAAGAGATGTAATTCATTCAATCCAAAAGTTTTGATGCGTGTCAATCCCGTTCGGCAGCCACAAAAGCGTTCTTTCGTTACCGTCGGCGCCCTACGACAGACCTGAAAAATGATTTTGTTACCGTCTGAGCCATTCGACAGCTGCAAAAAATGTTTTTCCAACCGTCGGAGCCATTCGACAGCTGCAAAAAATGTTTTTCTAACCGTCGGAGCCGTACGACAGTCACAAAAAATGTTTTTCCAACCGTCGGAGCCGTACGATAGTCACAAAAAATGTTTTTCTAACCGTCGGAGCCGTACGACAGTCACAAAAAATGTTTTTCTAACCGTCGGAGCCGTACGACAGTCACAAAAAATGTTTTTCTAACTGTCGGAGCCGTACGACAGTCGCAAAAAATGTTTTTCTAACTGTCGGAGCCGTACGACAGTCACAAAAAATGTTTTTCTAACTGTCGGATGGGGTAAAGCACAAATCGAACTAAAAGAGCGAGTGAGCTATATATCAATAAAATAAAACAAATAAATTATCTAAAAACCATCAAAAACTATGGAACAAGTAATTATTTTTCCAATTACGAAGCTTCATGTTCAGGAAGTATTCGGTTTTTTGTGCAATGTGCGCACTTTGGCAGGCAGTACGCTCAACGTGGAAATCCTCAAACCCATGCGCGAGCAGTTCAACAGCAGTGTCGATAAGCTCGACGAAGCTTTGCTGCAGGACATCAAAAACAGCTACACAGAATTGGTGAAACAAGCCGACGAAAAGGTGGACAATCTCTACGTAGGCCTATGCTACCACCTCCGCGGGATGGTGCGTTTCCCCAACGAAGCCACTGCAAGCAAGGCTAAAACGGCTTATGCCATTGTCAAAAAGTACGGCACAATCACAAATCTGAACTACACCGAACAGTATGGCGCGCTCCACAATGTGATGCAGGAGCTCAACGAACTCTCTGAAGAAGTCAAGACGGCGCTCGGGCTTGAAACATGGCTCGAAGCACTTACGGTTGCCATTATTGAGTTCCAAAATGCTCGCGACGCACAAACCATGCAGGGCAGTCAATACAAAGTAGGCTTCGTTAAGGAAGCACGTCGTGAAGCCGAAGTGGCTTACACGAAACTTGTGGAGGCGGTCAATGCTTTGAGCAACATTATGGGCGATGCAGACTACAAAAACTTCATTACGAACATCAATTACATGATTAGCGAGGAAGAAGCCAAAATGAAGTCGCGCGACACCATCAATGCCAAGAAAAACAAAGACAAGACCTCGGAAACGACTACTGAAGAGTAACTTTCAGTAAACACGAAAAGCAGCCTTTAATTCAAGTAGTTAAAGGCTGCTTTGTTTTTGTAAAATCTCTATTTCATTTGCTCTTCGGAGTCGGCATAGCGGCTTATGCCTCTGCTGCTATTCATAGTACACACGCTTGACGCGCTCGCTGACATTCGTCAGCACTTCGTAGGGAATCGTGTCGAGCCACGATGCAACGACCTCTGCCGAAAGCGAGGGACCAAAAATCTCCACTCGGTCGCCCACGCGGCAGTCAATGTCCGTAACGTCTATCATGCACACGTCCATACAGATATTGCCTACGTAGGGCGCGCATTTTCCATTCACAATGCAATGCCCCCTACCACATCCGAGGCGTCGGTTGAGTCCGTCGGCATATCCGATGGGCAAGGCAGCAATACGCGAGCAGCGCGCCAACTTTCCGCGTCGGCTGTAGCCCACGGTGGCTTCCGCAGGCAAATCGCGCAATTGCAAAATGGTGGTCGTCAGCGTTGCAACGGGTTGAAGTGCCTTCGTACCAATGGGCGAAATGCCATAAAGCCCCAGCCCTATGCGCACCATGTCGAGGTGCATCTCCGGGAAGCGTTCGGCTCCGGCTGTGTTGCAGGCGTGGCGCACAATTCGGTAGTCGAAGGCACTTTGCAG
>JAFOWI010000054.1 GCA_017425985.1 Bacteroidaceae bacterium
ATCGGCATGTTGCGCTTAGGATTGCGCGTCTCCTGCGCTGTGCAGCTCACGCAATCGAAACCGATATAGGCAAAAAACACGACTGCCGCGCCACGCAATATGCCCGACCAGCCGAAATCGCCAAAGTTGCCCGTTGTGTTCTCAGGGATGTAAGGCGTGAGGTTTTCGGCCTGAATATAACGCCATCCAAGAACGACGAACGTAACGATTACGCCCACTTTGAGGAACACAATGATGTGGTTCATCCAGGCGCTCGTGGCGGTTCCGCGCATCACGAACAGGCTGATTATCACAACTATCAATGCTGCCGGGACATTCGCAACGCCACCATTCCACGGACCTGCGCACCATTCCGGCGGAAGCGCCCAACCGATGTCGGCCATGAACTGCGCCAGATATCCGCTCCACGAAATAGAGACAAGCGTGCACGCCACGGTGTATTCGAGCACCAAATCCCACCCGATGACCCACGCCATGAGTTCGCCCATCGTGGCATACGAATAAGTATAGGCGCTCCCCGAAACGGGAATCATCGAAGCAAATTCGGCATAGCACAGTCCGGCAAAGCAGCAACCAATAGCGGCAATGACAAACGACATCGTGATGGCAGGCCCCGTGTATTCGGCAGCCACCATGCCCGTTATCGAAAACAAACCTGCGCCTACGATGACGCCCACGCCGAAAGCAATGAGTCCGAATGGGCCCAGCACGCGCTTGAGCGAGTTGCCACCTTCGTCTGCCGCCTCAGCGAGCAGCGCAGGCAAGGATTTTTTTGTAAATAAACTCATAAAAATTCAATGAATGCTTCTACAATTTTGCAGCAAGGTAGCGAGCGGTGTAGCCCACGCCGGCAGCAACAATTTCTTCGGGCGTACCGGCAGCAACGATGGTTCCGCCCTCTGCGCCACCCTCAGGGCCGAGGTCTATCACGTGGTCGGCACACTTGATGACGTCGAGATTGTGCTCTACAATCAACACCGTGTGACCACGCTGAATGAGCGCGTCGAACGACTGCATGAGGCGTTTGATGTCGTGAAAGTGGAGTCCGGTTGTCGGCTCGTCGAAAATAAAGAGCGTGGGTTCTATTCTTTCAAGTCCGAGGTAATAAGCCAACTTGACGCGCTGATTTTCACCGCCCGAAAGGGTTGACGAAGGTTGCCCGAGGTGGATGTAGCCTAAACCCACATCCTGGAGCGGCTTGAGACGACGCGCAATCTTTTCCTGCTTATGTTGCGTAAAGAATTCGATGGCTTGATTGATAGTCATCTCCAGAATGTCGTAAATATTCTTACCTTCGAAGCGCACCTCCAGCACTTCGCTCTTGAATCGCTTGCCTCCACACTCCTCGCACTTGAGTTGCAAGTCCGCCATGAATTGCATTTCCACCGTCACCGTACCCTCTCCCTTACATTCGTCGCAACGGCCGCCATCGGCGTTGAACGAAAAATGCTGGGGCGTGAAGTCCATCTGCTTGGAAAGAGGCTGGGCAGCCATAAGTTTGCGAATTTCGTCGTAAGCCTTGACATAAGTCACAGGATTGGAGCGCGAGGATTTTCCGATAGGGTTCTGGTCCACGAAATCCACCGCCTTGATGTGGCTCAATTCGCCTTCGAGCGCAAGGAATTCGCCCGGGCGGTCACAAGGTTCGTCGAAGTGGCGCTTCAATGCGCGATAGAAGATGTCGCGAACGAGGGTGGATTTGCCCGAACCGCTGACGCCCGTCACAACCGTCATGACGTTGAGCGGGAAG
Organism: Bacteroidaceae bacterium; assembly: GCA_017425985.1. Taxonomy (GTDB): domain Bacteria; phylum Bacteroidota; class Bacteroidia; order Bacteroidales; family Bacteroidaceae; genus Alloprevotella. The sequence continues at coordinate 1,751 of JAFOWI010000054.1, forward strand.
GCAACGTCGAGTCCCTTCAAGTTGTTGTGGCGCGCACCACGAAGCACAATGGAATTGTTCCAGCGGCGGCGCGAGCGCGGAACTTCGATTTCCTCCTTTCCGGAGAGGTAGCGCAGCGTGTGCGAACGCTCCAACAGTGCAGCATCGAGCGTCTGCACCGACGAATCTACGTGCTTGCCACGCAGTTCGTCGTTCAATATTCCGGCAAAAACGACCTCGCCGCCATAGCGACCGGCGTTGGGACCAATATCTATGATGTAGTCGGCTTCGCGCATGATTTCTTCGTCGTGCTCAACGATAATGACCGTGTTTCCAAGGTCGCGCAACTTTTTGAGCACCGCAATCAGGCGTGCCGTGTCGCGCGAATGAAGTCCGATACTCGGTTCGTCGAGAATGTAGAGCGAACCTACGAGCGATGAACCCAGCGACGTAGCGAGGTTAATGCGCTGGCTCTCACCACCGGAGAGCGTATTGCTCAGACGGTCGAGCGTCAGGTAGCCCAGCCCTACGTCCATCAGGAACGAAAGGCGGTTGCGAATTTCCGTAAGCAAGCGCTGCGCCACCTGTTGTTCGTGGTCGGTGAGCGTAAGTTCGTCGAAGAAAGTTTGGAGTTTGGATATGGGCAAACGCACGAGTTCCGTGATGCTACGACCGCCCACCTTGACATATCCGGCAGCGGGCTTAAGGCGCGAACCTCCGCAGACGGGACACTCTGTCTTGCCACGGTAGCGCGCAAGCATCACGCGGTATTGAATTTTGTACTGATTCTCGCGCAGCATGTCGAAAAAGCGGTCGATACATACGTTCCACTCGTCCTTATCATTGAGTTTGGGGTCGCCATGCCAAAGGTAGTCTTTCTGCTCGCGCGTCAGGGAGTAATAAGGTTCGAAGATCGGGAAATTATGCTTCGCGGCACGGCGACAGAACTCTGTTTTCCACTCGCCCATCTTCTCGCCACGCCAGCACATCACGGCGCCATCGTAAACAGACAGCGCGGAATTGGGCACTACCAACTGCTCGTCAATGCCCATAATCTTGCCAAATCCCTCGCACTCAGGACAAGCGCCTACGGGGGAGTTGAAAGAAAACATGCTGTCAGAGGGTTCTTCAAATGTCATGCCGTCGGCCTCGAATCGCTCGCTGAACGTGCGCACTTCCTTTGCAGGATAAAAGCGCAGCAAGCACGTGCCGTGACCTTCGAAAAAGGCAGTCTGAACGGAGTCGGCAAGGCGCGAAAGGGCAGCCGGAGAATTGTCCACCGCCAAGCGGTCGAGCAGCAGGTAAACATTGCTCACCACCCCGCCGGCAGGTTCATAGTGGTCGGCATCGCCCGAAGCAAGGAAATCGTCGATGCGCACCATTTCGCCATCGACATCCAGGCGCGAAAGCCCCTGCTGAAGGTCCACCTCCAACTGCTGACGTAGCGTGCGCCCCGTATATACACGCATCGGAGCCAGCACGGTGAAACGCGTTCCGGCGGGATGCGAGAGCACATATTCTTCAACATCGTGCAGCGTGTGGCGCTTCACTTCCTGCCCACTGATGGGCGAGAAAGTACGACCGATACGCGCAAAAAGCAGGCGCAGAAATTCATAAATTTCCGTTGACGTGCCCACCGTAGAACGCGGATTGCGCGAAACAACCTTTTGCTCTATGGCGATGGCTGGCGGCAGTCCCTTGATGTAGTCGCACTCAGGCTTGTTCATACGCCCTAAGAACTGACGCGAGTAAGCCGAAAGACTCTCTACGTAACGGCGCTGACCTTCGGCATAGAGCGTATCGAAAGCCAACGAGGACTTGCCCGAACCCGAAAGCCCGGTAACAACGATGAGTTTGTCGCGCGGAATGTCTAAATCTACGTTCTTTAAATTGTTGACGCAGGCACCCTTTATTTGTATGTTCATAACTGCTAAAACTTTAATTTCAACACTCACTCCGCAAAACGAACCATCGCTTACATCCGATTTTCGCAAAAGCTGAGCGCTGCGCAAAACGCCGACATCGCACGCCGTTTGACGGCTCGAAATATCAGTGTCAACGCTTTCGCACAGCAAAAATACTTTTTTTTATTCCGAAACGCCGCCTTAAAAGCGCTGAATTTGCTCACTCCGTCAAAAAATCGTAAATTTGCAAAGATTTACAAGAACCTCAAACTCGATTTTTCGACTAAAAACTCAATATGAAAATAGAACAACAACTCACGGCAGCCATCATTGCTGCTATCAAGGCGCTCTACGACCAGGACGTCACTGCAGAACAAGTGCAACTCTCAAAGACAAAGAAGGAATTCGAAGGCCACCTCACATTGGTGGTGTTCCCCTTCTTGCGCATCTCTAAGAAGAAGCCCGAGGACACAGCACAGGAAATCGGTCAGTACTTGCAAAACAACACCGACGTTATCGCATCGTTCAACGTCATCAAGGGCTTCTTGAACCTCGTTATCTCGCCCGCAGCATGGGTGGCTTTGCTTAACGATATCAATGCGCAGGAAAAATATGGCTTCACAGCGCCCACCGAACGCTCTCCCCTCGTGATGATTGAATATTCATCGCCCAATACTAACAAGCCTCTTCACCTTGGCCACGTTCGAAACAACCTCCTCGGTTGGGCGGTGGCTCAGATTGCAGAAGCCAACGGCAACCGCGTAGTAAAGACAAATATCGTCAACGACCGCGGCATCCACATCTGCAAGTCAATGCTTGCATGGCAGAAATACGGCAATGGCGAAACACCCGAATCGTCGGGCAAGAAGGGCGACCACCTGATTGGCGACTACTACGTGGCGTTCGACAAGCACTTCCGCGCTGAAGTAAAGGAACTCACCGCGCAATACATGGCGGAAGGCATGGACGAAGAAGCGGCAACCGAAAAAGCGAAAGCCGAATCGCCCCTCATGAAGGAAGCACGCGAGATGCTCGTAAAGTGGGAGCACAACGACCGCGAGGTGCGCGAACTCTGGCGCAAGATGAACGAGTGGGTTTATGCCGGATTCGACGAAACATACAAGGCGCTCGGCGTAGGTTTCGACAAGATTTATTATGAAAGCGACACTTACCTCGAAGGTCGCGAAAAGGTTATCGAAGGTTTGCAGAAGGGACTCTTCTACAAGCGCGAAGACGGTTCTGTGTGGGCCGACCTCACAGGCGAAGGCTTGGACGAAAAACTCCTGCTCCGCTCCGACGGAACTTCGGTTTACATGACACAGGATATCGGTACGGCAAAGCTCCGCTTCCAGGACTTCCCCATCAATAAGATGGTCTACGTCGTAGGCAACGAGCAAAACTACCACTTCCAGGTGCTCTCTATCCTGCTCGACAAGCTCGGCTTCGAATGGGGCAAGGGACTCGTACACTTCTCTTACGGCATGGTGGAACTCCCCAACGGAAAGATGAAGAGCCGCGAAGGAACAGTCGTTGACGCCGACGAATTGGTAGCAGAAATGGTACGTCAGGCACGCCAAACAAGCGACGAAGCCGGCAAGTTTGCCGACATGGACGAAGCCGAAAAGCAAGAGGTGGCTCGCATCGTAGGTATGGGTGCGCTCAAATACTTCCTCCTCAAGGTGGACGCACGCAAGAACATGCTCTTCAACCCCGAAGAAAGTATTGACTTCAACGGCAATACAGGCCCCTTCATCCAATATACTTACGCGCGCATCCGCTCTATCCTCCGCAAGGCGCAGGATGCAGGCATCGTCATCCCCGAAACGCTCGACGCAAACGTAACACTCTCTACTAAGGAAGAAGAAATCATCCAGCACGTAGCAGAATTCGCACAGGTTGTGAAGACAGCAGGGGTAGATTATTCGCCCTCAACCATCGCTAACTATTGCTACGAACTCGTGAAGGAATACAACCAGTTCTACCACGAATTCAGCATTCTCCGCGAAGAAGACGAAGCGAAGAAGGTGTTCCGCCTCGTGCTCTCAAAGAACGTAGCAAAGGTGATTCGCCTCGGCATGAGCTTGCTCGGCATCGAAATGCCCGAACGTATGTAATCTGAGAACAAGAGTACAGAGAACAGAGTACAGAGAACAACTACCTTGCGGAAAGCAAGAAGCGTTTGACCCTAACAATCTTGTTTACTCGTTTACTTAATGGCTAAGAAACCCAAATTCTACGTTGTGTGGGAGGGTCGAACGCCGGGCATCTACACTTCGTGGGACGAAGCACAAGCGCAAGTCAACGGGCACCCCGAGGCACTCTACAAGGCCTTTGCCACCATGGCGGAGGCTGAAGAGGCGCTCGACAACGGACCGCTCGACTACTTTGCAAACAAAGTTGCGCAAAGCGACAACCCTGCGACTGAACCACAAGACGCCGCCAAGCCGACTTCAACCAAAGATGCAGCAACCGCCGCCGTTCCGAAGAGTTCCATCCCTCAAGCTCGCCCCACCCCACCCATTCTGCCGCCCGGCGCCCTGCGCGAAGCCATTGCCGTCGATGCGGCTTGCAGTGGCAACCCCGGACAGATGGAGTATCGCGGCGTTTGTCTGCGCACAGGCGTGCAACTCTTTCACTTCGGTCCCGTCTATGGCACCAACAACATCGGCGAATTTCTCGCCATTGTCCACGGTCTGGCACTGCTGCAACAAGCCGGCAACAACTGCGCCATCTATTCCGACAGCCGTAATGCAATGAAGTGGGTTGCCACCAAGCAATGTCGCACCACGCTCCCCGTGAATACAAAGACCCAGCAACTCCACGCGCTCATTCAGCGCGCTGAAAACTGGCTAAGAACACACACTTACACCAACCCCATCCTAAAATGGGACACCCCGCGATGGGGAGAAATCCCTGCCGACTTTGGGCGTAAGGGGTAAATAGCACGCTCAAAGAACAATGTAAGTTACCCCACTCTGCCGTTCAGCAACATTCCCTGCCTGATATATTTTAAATACTGCGTCCACAACTAACTCATTTATATAAATGAAAGACTTCCTTAAAATCATCACACGCTACGTAGCGCCCTACAAGCGCTACCTCTTTGGTTCGCTGCTGTTCAACATCCTTTCAGCAGTGCTCAACGTGTTCTCATTCGTGTCGCTCATCCCCATGCTGCAACTTCTCTTCGGCATCGACACGACAAAATACGAGTTTATCCCCTGGGACGCAACAGGCGTAGGAATGAAGGACATTGTGGTCAACAACCTTTACTACTACACGACAGAACTGATTAACATCTACGGCGCTTCAACAACGCTTCTTCTCATCGGCAGCTTCTTAGTAGTGGCTACGCTACTCAAGACGGGCTGCTACTTCGCCTCGGTTGCCATCATGGTACCCATGCGAACAGGTATCGTGCGCGACATCCGCTCATCCGTGTACCACAAAATCGTGTCGCTCCCCCTCTCCTTCTTCTCCGACGAGCGCAAGGGCGACATCATTGCCCGCATGAGTGGCGACGTCAACGAAATCGAAACCTCAGTCACTGGTTCGCTCGAAATGCTCATCAAGAACCCCATCCTCTTGATTTGCTACTTCGGCGTATTGCTCTACACTTCATGGGAACTCACCGTCTTCACCATCGTAGTGCTCCCACTCATGGGTTGGGTAATGGGCAAAGTGGGCCGCAAACTCAAGCGCCACAGCCTTGAAGCGCAAAGCAAGTGGAGCGATACCATGGCGCAACTCGAAGAAACGTTGGGCGGCATGCGCATCATCAAGGCCTTTACGGCAGAACAGAAGATGTGCAACCGATTCGATGCGAGCGCCAACGAATTTCGCAATGCTTCGAACCGCGTAGCCATTCGCCAGTCGTCAGCCCATCCCGTGAGCGAATTTCTCGGAACGTGTCTCATCGTGCTCGTGCTTTGGTATGGCGGAACGCTCATCTTCTCAGCCAATTCTCCCATTGATGCCCCCACGTTTATCTTCTACATGGTGATACTCTACAGCATCATCCAGCCCCTGAAGGACCTCTCAAAGGCAAGCTACAACATCCCCAAGGGTATGGCATCCGTAGAACGCGTCAATAAGATTCTCAACGCCGAAAATCCCATTTCCGAAAACCTCGATGCAGCGCCCGTAAGCAGCCTTAAGAACGAGATTGTCTTCAAGGACATCACTTTCTCCTACAACGGAAAGACCGACGTGTTGCGCAACGTAAACCTCACCGTTAAGCGCGGACAGACCATTGCACTCGTAGGGCAGAGCGGTTCGGGAAAATCAACGCTCGTTGACCTCCTCCCCCGTTACCACGACGTGACGCAGGGCGAAATCCTTGTTGACGGCAAGAACATCAAAGCTATGCGCCTCTCCGACCTTCGCCATCTCATTGGCAATGTCAACCAAGAAGCCATCCTCTTCAACGACACGTTCTTCAACAACATCGCCTTTGGCGTAAAGAACGCAACGCTTGAGCAAGTGCAGGAAGCTGCAAAGATAGCAAACGCTCATGAGTTTATCATGCAAAGCGAGCAGGGCTACGACACTAACGTGGGCGACCGCGGATGCCGACTCTCGGGCGGACAGCGCCAGCGCATCTCCATCGCACGCGCCATCCTTAAGAATCCCGACATCCTCATCCTCGACGAAGCTACTTCGGCACTCGACACCGAAAGCGAACGCCTCGTACAGGAAGCGCTTGAGCGACTCATGAAGACGCGCACAACGATAGCCATCGCCCACCGCCTCTCCACCATCAAGAATGCCGACGAAATCTGCGTGCTCCACGAGGGTCGCATCGTCGAACGTGGCACGCACGAAGCACTCCTTGAACTCAAGGGTTTCTACAAAAAACTCAACGACATGCAGCAACTTTAAACTGCAATCCTACTTCCAACTATAGAAATCGCCTTGGAAATTGCGAACCACAAAATCGCTCAAAAGCCCCTATTTTATGGGAGTTTTGAGCGATTTTCTGTTTTTTTTAAGCATTACAAAGAAAAAAAGTGCAAATTGCTTTGCAGAAATTACAAGTTAGCTTAAATTTGCTTATAGAATTAAGCATAGCGCCACTGCGCGCTGTAATCATTAACCAAATCTTAACACATTAAAAATGAATAAGACTAACCTCGTTAACGCCATTGCTGAAAAGGCAGGCTTGACTAAAGCAGACTCAAAGAAGGCACTTGATGCAACGCTCGAAGCAATCGCTGAAGCATTAAAGAACAACGACCCCGTTGCACTCCTCGGCTTCGGTACATTCTCTGTAACAAAGCGCCCCGCTCGCGAAGGCATCAACCCCTCAACTAAGGAAAAGATTACTATCGCAGAAAAGAATGTTATTAAGTTCAAGGCTGGTAGCGAACTCGCTAACTCTGTGAACTAATACATAATTTCAAACTCGCCCACCGGTGTGTCAACGATTCTTGTTGACACACCTTTTTTTGTGCCAACTCTATCAACATACTCATTATATATATATAAAGAAAAAGCAGCCCTGCCACACATATCTCAATTTTTCAGAAATATATGCTACAGCAACTGCTCCTAATCACTCAATTAAAAAATAATTTAGTCTAGTAAAGTTTTCAGTAAATGGTTGTAAAGTCATAAGCGGCTCGTATGAAGTGCCACATATTGATTTTTAAATTGAGCTATTCTATTTGTGCACGGTTTTCTCTCAAATTCAGACCGAACTGATACCTCATAGAGTAGGCATCCAACTGCTCACATGCTGAGAGTTCAAGCAGTGAGCGACGTTCAGCCAAAACTTCGCGCTGCCATTCATCCGTCGTGTAGTACTTCTCCGTAACGGGATCGTACATCTGGAAAAATCTAAAATTGAAGGGCGCCAATTCAATGTCGTCAGGGTTCATAACCTCGGCTACAGACACGTTTACAATGCCCTTCTTGAGCATTCCGAGCTGCGTAGCTGCGGCTTTCGATAGGTCAACGACACGTCCTCCTACAAAAGGTCCTCGGTCGTTCACACGAACGATTACCGAACGTCCATTGCTTTGATTCGTCACACGCAGGAAAGTGCCGAAGGGCAAAGTTCGATGCGCGCAAGTCAAACTATCCTGATGGAACACCTCACCATTGCTCGTAAGGCGACCCTGAAATTTGTCGGCATAAAAACTCGCCTTACCCTTAGCTTCATAAGGCAGCTCCGCTGACAAAGAAATTGTAGTAAAGAATACCACCATAAGGAGGCACATCTTTCTAAAGATTCCAAGCATTGTTTTCAGTTTACCACGAAGTGCTCACCGGTATCATCTCGTCAAATCTTGGTCTGCCTTTCTTGGGAGGCAAACATGCTCCGTGAGGTTTACGATGCAAAGTTACGACGATATCTTCAAACAAAACAAACAAAACACCCCTCATTATCACCTATTTATGAAAAAACAAGCGTTTTTTAACATTTAAAAAGAAACTTATTTTCAAGTTGGTAAGCTTAGTTTTCAAATAGAAAGCAAAAATGAGGGTTTTACGGAAACTTATTGTTTATCAGCTTATAAGCAAAAAAGAAACTCGACTTGACACTCCGAAGAGTATCAAGCCGAGCGCTATGTAACATTTTTACCTATTGGTCGTTGTGATTATTCTCCCTGAGTATAACCAGAGAAGCCAACACCTGTAATTACTACACCGAGGTCGGGAGCCCATTCGGGTACACCGTTGTTGTAGTTAGCCTTGTGGCTCAAGTAGATGTAGCAAGGGCCCCAGAACTTTGAAGGAATGTCGAACGACATGGGATTTTCAGCTGAAACAGCATTGTCGCGGATATAGTCAACTGAAGCCTGACCATTGTTGCGAGTAGAACCGATGAGCGTAGCAGCTGCTAAGTCTTCAGCAGTTGTGATTTCCTTGTCTGAAACATAAACGTCAACGTGGCCGTCCAAGTCAGTCATACCAAAGAGCATCTGCATCATCACCATATCAAGTGTTACCTTGGGGAATGCATAACCTGTGAAGTCTTGATAAGTACCTGCAATGTTGTGCACACCGTAGCAAACCAAAGAACCACTCAATGAAGAGAACAACACGTCAGCATCGAAGGGTGAAGATACCAATGCTGCAACTCCGGGACCGAAGAGGAGCGAAGCATCTTCGTACATGAAGGGCTGAGCTGAAGAGTGAGTAGCACTAAGAATTGCGCGGTAGGGGAAAGCTGCTGCAACTTCTTCCTTAGTTGAGAAAGGCAACCATTCAGGACCTACCAATGTCCACTGTGCATCCCAAGCAGCAGCGCTTGTTCTGAAATCCTTAACTTCGCCGTAAGCCAAACCACCTTCAGTGTAAGCAAACGCACGATAGTAGTAAGTAGTATTGTCAGCAAGACCATTAATCATGAGGTTTGTGCTTGTTTCAGCAGCATCCGCATAAGAAATCAATGAACCTGCAATCGTGGGATTTTCAGTTGTACCAACAACCACACCCCAGTTAAGAACAGGATTGCCCTCAACAACTTCGTCAACCGAAATGCCAAGGATGGCAGCTTCGCCGGTTGCAGCTACGAGGTCGCCCGTAGTTACTGTGGGAAGGTCGCGCGACTCAGCAACAGGCGCATCGAATTCTGCCTTTGTGAAGTCTTCATCGCAAGCCACGAACGCGAAAGCGAGCGCTCCGAGAGCGAGTTTTGAAAAAATATTGAATTTCATAATTTCGTCGAATGATTTTTGTGTTGCCCTCGACCCAATAAATATTGAGCCGAGCGCAAACATTTAGTTAAATCTATTACTTCGCTCTATTAGTCGAGCTTCAAAGAAGGATCCTGATTGCCTTCAACGCCAACAGGGTTCTGGTCAGCTTCGCTAATGTTTTCGTTTTCCTGAATTTCCTTGAGAGGAATCTGGTAACGCCAAGAGAAGTGCCACCAGGGTACGAAACCATTTGCTTCGTGAACGGGCCATGCGCTGGGATTGTCGTTAGAACCTTCGTAACCGCGGTTCATATCCATCTGCCAACGGCGGTGGTCGAAGTAACCAAAACCTTCGCCCCAAAGTTCGATACGACGCTGGAGACGAACGTAGTTCTTAGTAGCGCTGCCTGCCCAAGTAGGTTCGCGAGTCACCATGAACTCAGCGAGCACCTGCTGTGCTTCAGCTGTCTTACCGTCCATTACGAGCGCTTCAGCTTCAGTGAGGTACATTTCAGCTGCACGCATGTAAACGTAGTCGCCCAAGAATTCTGCAACATACTTGAACTTCATGTTAGCCAAAGCGGGGAGTGTCCAAGATTCGTACTGAGTTTCTTCAGGATAGTAGAGATACTTACGAGCGTCAGTAACAGGAATGTTGTCGTAGAGCTTCTGGTCGATCTTCTTAACAGCACCTACTTCGCCACCGTAACCCACACTCTGAGCTGACATCCAAGACTGGAATGAAGCGTAGATGCGGCAAGTAGAAGTTGTTACGTCCACACCCCAGATAACTTCGGGGTTGGTAACATCCTGGTAGTCGCTTTCTACAACCTGCTGAACAGTCATAAGGTTGTAGCCCTCACGAGCAGCCTTCGCTTTTTCTGCAGCCTTCGCCCATTCGCGCTTCACGAGGTAAAGACGTGAGAGAAGACCCTGAACAACCTGCTGGTCGATTTCCGACTTGCTTGCACGCTTGAAGTTAGCAAGCAAAGTTTCTGCAGTGCAAAGGTCCAATTCAGCGCGGTCGAACACCTGCTGAACAGTTGCACGGCTGTAGATAGACTCTTCGCTGTTAGAGAGATAGAGGGGCACACAGGGCATGTTCTGTGAAGTAGCATAAGTGTGCTGGAAGAACTGAGCGAGATAGAAGTAGCTCACACCGCGGAAAGCGAGCGCCTGACCGAGGTAGGCCTTCAACGTTTCGTTTTCAGTAGTAGGATCAATCTGGTTGATCATGTCGTTTGATGCCTTGATTACTGTGTAGAAGAAGTTCCAAGGCTGACGAGCGCGAACATACTGTTCAGCATAGTAGTCGAGCTGGTGGTCGTATCCCCAAGGGTCGCCATCCATATCGAGCGACATATCGTTGCTCATCACGTCAGAGAGCATCATCAAACCTGCCCAACCAACATTCATGTGGTCCATGATGTTACCGGTTGAAACGGGCAATGAGAATGTCCAGTTAGCATAAACCCCTGCCATTTGCGAAGCAAAAACCTTGTCGGGGTCCTGTTTTGCTGTTTCCTGCACCTGGTCTGAACTAACATAAGCCGACTCGCGTGGTTCAAGGTACTCGTCGCCGCACGACGTCAAAGCGCCGGCAAGCACCAATGTACCTAAATATTTAGCAAATTTCATCGTTGTTCAATTTTAATTTAGATTAATCTTTGTGTCTTCCGAATATTAGAACTGGAGGTTCACACCGAATGATACTGTACGCATTGCTGAGTAAGAGTCAGTGCTTGTACCACCACCGAGACCCTGACGGGGATCAAGACCGAAGCGCTTAGCACCGAGGAAGAGGTTGTCGCCTACAGCGTAGATGCGGAGTGATTCGATACCTACGTACTTCTTCAAGAACTTCTTGGGCACTGTGTAACCTACCTGAACGTTCTTGAGTGAGAACCAGCTTGCGTCAGTAAGGAAGCGGTCGTTTGTAGTACCACCGGTCATGTTCTGGTTACCGTTTTCGAGGCGGGGAACATCAGTGATGTCGCCGGGCTTCTGCCAACGCTTGAACATATCGATGTGGTAGTTTGAACCTGCGTTTGAGTTCATCAAGCCTGAGTAAGTGCTGTCGTAGCAGTAACCACCGAGTGAGAATGCTGTAGCTACAGAGAGGTCGAAACCATAGAGTTCGAATGTAGTACCGAAACCACCGAATACATCGGGCAATGAAGACTTGCCGAGCTGATACTTAGTAGCTTCAGCAGCAACCTTAGTAGTAGTCATTTCAACTACGTTTTCGTACTTACCGGGAATAGCATTGCCATTACCATCGAGCACAGGCTTCATAGTTGTTACGTCCTTGTAGTAGAGAGCGTCACCAGTCTGAGGATCTACACCTGCAAACTTAAGCATGTAGTAGTCGTAGAGGCTACCACCTACACGACGCCAGTAAGAACCATTCTGGTAACCAGAAGCTTCCTTGCCGGGTTCGAGTTCGTTGATAACATTCTTGTAGTGAGTCAAGTTGAGGTTAGCGCTCCACTTGAAGTTCTTCTTCTGAACCATCACACCGTTAACCGACAATTCAACACCGGAGTTCTGCATTTCCATACCGTTGTCAGCGATTGAAGAGGGCGTACCTACTGAAGGGGGAAGTGCACGTCCGAAGAGCATGTCGCTTGTCACCTTAACGAAGTAGTCGAGTTCAACGTTCAAGCGGTTGTTGAACATGTTGGCTTCCAAACCGATATTGAAGTTAGTTGACTTTTCCCAAGTGAGGTCGGGGTTACCACGTGTCACCTGAACAACACCGGGCTTACCATCAACGTTAGTTACCTGATACTGGTCGAGGTAAAGTGCGTAGTCGCCACCGATAGCGTCGTTACCCTGAGTACCGTAGCTACCCTTAATCTTCAAGTTGTCAACATAGCGGCGGAGTGCTGAGTTCTGGAAGAAGTCTTCCTTGCTTACGTTCCAAGCGAAACCTGCTGACCAGAAATCGCCCCAACGCTTGTCGGGGTGGAACTTTGAAGAACCGTCGCGACGATAAGTTGCAGAAACATTGTACTTGCCATTGAAGCTCACTTCAGCACGACCGAAGTAAGATTCGAGTGTGTAGCGTGACTTAGATGATGCGGGGTCAGAACCGGGAGTTACGGCATTGCCGAATTCGGGGTTACCGGGCACGAAGAAGTTTGTCATCTGTGCTTCCAAACCGCTGTTGTCGCGACGTACGTTTTCGTGACCTGCCATCAAGTTGAGGTCCATCTTGTCACCGAAGAACGAACGCATATAGTTCAAGCGCTGTGACATTGTGAGCACTGTAGTGCGGTCGCTTGTCTTAGTTGAACGGCCACCCATTTCAGCAGCATCGCCCACGATAGGAGTCTGGAATACTGTAGAGTAACCGGCACGATTGTCGTAAGCAGCATCTACGTTGAACGTAAGGCCCTTGATGGGGAGCTTAATCTGAGCGAAACCACGGAGGTTCAACGCGTCAGCTTCGTAGTCGCGGATGTTGTAGAGGATAGCGAGGAAGGGGTTCGCACTCATTGAGTAAGGACGCTTCTTGCCGTTGGCTGTACCGTAGTCGAGCTGGCGATTGCCATCTTCGTCGAGGAGGTAAGAACCATCAGCTGCACGCTGGTAAACGGGATAGATAGGAGCGATACCCTGAGTGAAGGCAAACATAGAGTTTGTTGTACCTGCAGAAGCAGCGTAGTTTGTTTCAGTCTTAGAGTAGTTTGAGTTCACACCCACCTTCAACCAGTCGTTTACTTCGTGTTCGAGGTTTACACGACCAGAGATACGTGAGAAGTCAGAAGCCTTGATATATGACTTGTCATCAAGGAAACCTAATGAAACATAGTAGCGAGTCTTGCTTGAACCACCGCTGATTGAGAGGTTGTATTCTTCGCGCTGACCAGTGTTGTAGGGTTCATCGTCCCAGTCGTCGTGGTAGAGCAGACGAGCGTTGGGGTTGATGCGACCAGTGATGGGGTCGATGAGTTCAGCATCGGGCACATTGAATGAGTTGTAATTACCGAGCGCTGAAATCAAGTTGTTTGAAGCGTAGATACCTGATTCGAAAGCATTGAAACCTTGCGACATGCGCTGGTTACGCATAGCTTCCCAGTAGAGTTCGTAGTAGTCGGCTTCGCTACGTACTGTCTGATAAGGCTTCACACCACGTTCAGAGAAACCCCACTTAGCGTCGAAATTTACGTTAGTCTTACCCTCAGCACCCTTCTTTGTTGTAATCATGATAATACCGTTAGAACCGCGTGCACCATAGATAGAGCTGGCGCTGGCGTCCTTCTGTACGCTCATTGACTCAATGTCGTTGGGGTTGATAGAGTTCATATCGCCTTCGAAGGGCACGCCGTCGAGGATGATAAGGGGTGCAGTGCCGTTGATTGAACCGATACCGCGGATGTTGATTGAAGCTGATGAACCAGGCTGACCTGTTGACGAAGTTACCTGCACACCTGCGAGCTGACCTTCAAGACCCTTAGTCACGTTAGCCACCTGCATCTTCTGCAAGTCCTTAGCCTTCATCTGTGAAACCGAACCTGTGAACGAGCCCTTCTTTGCAACACCGTAAGCAACGACGATAGCTTCGTCGAGCACGTTGTCATCGTACTCAAGAGTTACGTTGAGGTTGTCGGCAACCTTTACCTTCTGACTCTTCATTCCGAGGAACGAAACAGTCAACGTCTTAGCAGATGCGGGGACGTTCTTAAGCTCAAACTTACCATACTCGTTGGTAATAGCCTGCACTTTAGCACCGTCAACCTTTACAGACACACCAATGAGAGGCTCACCGGCATTGTCTGTTACAGTACCCGTCACACGCTTCTGCGCAACAAGCGAAGCTACTCCAATGAGTAAGCCCGCCAACAAAAGCATTAACTTTTTGCTCATAACTGTAATTGATTAATTATTGTTTAGTTTTAGTTGAAATTATCAATAAACAAACACGAATGTTTAGTTAATTGCGTAGTTTAGTCGTTGTGTGTGTTGTCAAGTCTGTTGCGAAATGCTTGCCCTAAGAGAGAATGAGCAAACATTGAATCGCAAAAGTAAGGTATTTTAACATAACTACAAACTATTTCGCTGAAAAAAGCGCTATTTTTTATATTTTAGGTTAAAATTTGTTCGTCGCTCGCCCTAAAATGCTCGTTTTGTTGACTACACCTTGTAAAGTATGACACAGAATGGCGGTTTCCGAAGTTAAAACCGACATTTTGAACAGTTTAGCAACGAAAAACCTTACAATATGTAAAGTTTAAACAAAAATTAAGAATCCACCGCGCGCATTGCAGCCCACCTTGCGCAATAGTTTTGAGCCATGCACACATTAATAATATATGCATGCGCGCACGCGCGACGTATTTTGTCGGCATCATGAATATTGCGCGCGAACACATTTATATTTCACGCGGAAGAATTTGTATTTCACGCGGACTACGCGGAAGGCGCGGACCCATTCGGTACAATTATTACACAAACATTCCGAATGGTGTAGGGGCCACTTTATGTCTCCCGCCGCCCCGCGAGGGGCGAACATATACATCCGGCATCGTAAATTGAGTGGTGTTTATAATAATTCCAGCAAACGATACGGCCTGAAAGGCCAACAGGCTCAAAGCCCAGGGCATCGCCCTGGGTAACGACACCACGACAGAGTACGCCCTGAAAGGGCAAAAGCTCTGGACTTCAGCTGTTTAACTTTGCTTTTGCCCTTTCAGGGCGCAAGGTACATACGACCTCCTACCCAGGGCGTCGCTCCTATGTCGCTTGCCCTGGGCTTGGTGCTCTTTGGCCTTTCAGGCCGCGGTTTAGCGCACCAAATTCAAGAACACAATTTTTGGTTTCACACAGAAATGAATTTAATTTCACACAGAAATATAGGACCTGACCAAATAAATCTGCAAGTTTTTTTGCTTATTTTGAAAAATCTGTAGGCGCGATTGAATTTTGTCTTTTGGGGAGGGGTTGTGGTTTTGTGAAACCCCATCCCCAAAAGA
>JAFOWI010000055.1 GCA_017425985.1 Bacteroidaceae bacterium
GAGCGAGTTGGCTGAGAATTATGATGTGGCATACATCAATGACGTACATTCGTATGACACAGACGATGATGGAGAAATCGACGACTTGCAGATGGAGGTCATTAAGATTACCACAGGTAAGCTTAAGGCTAATTATCCTTACCTCATCCGTGCTAAGAACGTGGATGCGAAGGAGATGAATCTCGAACTCACTGATGCTACACTGCGCGCAACGAAAGAGAATACAGTGACCTGCACATCGGTATTTATGCAGTTTGATGTGACCGGTACCTATAATATCATGTCACAAGAAGACTACCCTGAAATCCTCGCTATCTCTACCGATGGTGCATGGAAAAAGTTGGCTGAAGACACAGCCTTGAAGCCCTTCCGCCTTTACCTGACGTTGACAGCACTCGATGGTTCACCGGTAGTCGTGGAAGAAGAAGCACTCACTCGCATGCGCATCGTGACACGTGGCGAAGAGGGCGATGTGACCGGTATCGAAGATGCACAATTTACAATCGACAATTCGGAAATGAAGATTTACGACCTCAGTGGTCGTCGCGTAAAGACTCCTGCAAAGGGAGGTGTTTATATCATCAATGGTAAAAAGGTGGTATTTTGATACGCACGCACATTAGCTATTTCGGAGATTACAAACTAAAATAATATAAATGATGAAAAAACATTATTTGCAGCCTGCTGTGCAGGTGATAATGATTGAAACAGAAGGAATGCTTGCTTCGAGTCCTAATTATTATCCTATAAAACCAGATGAGCAGGGAACCCCTGCAACGAAGGAGTACGATGGTGGTTGGAACACCAATCAATGGTCGGACGAAGCATAATATTTAGTTTGCTCATTTCTCTATAAATTATTGCGTGCAGTATTTTGCACCGTTTGCAGAAATGAAGCAATCTGAAGTAATCTGAAACAAAATGCGCTTTGCCGGTGCGAGGAATTCATTCTTCGTCACGCAGGCAAAGCGCATTTGTTTTGTGCTTATTTGTCAGAACTGTCGTGGTGCACCATTATTAATTGCGACGTATCGTAGCCGCGCTTTTCGATGCGCCGGAGCAAATCGTGTAACAAATCTTTGGGTATTACGGGATGGCGATAGAGTATCCATAGATAGTCGGGGCTACTGCTGCCAACTACAGCGTAAGTGTAGTTGGCTTCGTCGAGTTCTAAGATGTAGTAGTCGGAGTAGAACCACAGAAAGAAACTGACGCGCAGCCGTCCGGGATGGGTTTGTGGATTAGGGATAAAGGCTTTTCCCCGCGCAATGGAGTGTTTCCCATTCTTGTATCCTTCGTTGACGACTTCGATTTTTCCGTCGGGGCGTGGTGTGTAGGTAGTCATGACGTTGTCCATACCTCGCTCGAAGCGATGGTCGAAGCGTGCTATTTCGTACCACTTGCCCATGTATCGCGAGGCGTCAAGAGTTGTTACTGTTGCGGTATTAAGCATTTTTTCGGGTCGTTCGCTTGTGGTGTTTTCGTGAATTGTGCAACTGCATATCGGGATGAGTGCCAATAACAGGATGTGAAAGTGGGCGGTAAGTGTTTTCATGGTTTTTGGTGAAAAATTAAAGATTTTAGTTGAGGTTGTTTCCTTGTGCTGCTGCGTTGCAAATGTAGGGTGGTTTTATGGTTTGTGCAAAATGCGTAGCGTTAAATCTTTTTAATTTTAAACGAATTAACCTTATGGTAACAAAAAACAACCGATGGTTGCTCGCATGTGGGC